>DASSUY010000157.1:0-8335 GCA_035706525.1 Steroidobacteraceae bacterium | reverse complement strand
GAGCAGGCCGAGGTCGTTGCGCAGCGACAGCAGCCGCCGGAACAGGTCCTCCGCCTCCTGCCGCCGGCCGCAGAGCAGGTAGGCGTCCGCGAGCCAGAAACTGCAGGCGAGGAAGGCGCCCTCGCCGGGCGGCAGCCCGTCGTCGGACGCTTCGGTGTCGTAGCGCATGACGAAGCCGTCGCGCAGCAGCTCACGCTCGACCGCCGCGATCGTCGCGAGCACCCGCGGATCCCGCGGCGGCAGGAAGCCGAGCTGCGGAATCAGCAGCAGGCTCGCATCCAGGCAACGGCTGCCGTAGGCCTGCACGAAGCAGCCGCGATCCGGATCGACGCCGTCGCGGCAGACCTCCGCGTGGATGCGGTCCCGCAGCTTCCGCCAGCGCGCGACGGGACCGCTCAAGCCGAACGTCTCCGCGGCCTTCACCGCCCGGTCGACCGCGACCCAGGCCATGACCTTCGAGTAGGTGAAGTGCTGCGGCGGCCCGCGCGTCTCCCAGATCCCGCCGTCCGGCTCGCGCCAGGCGTGCTCGAGGTGCTCGATCAGGAGGCGCTGCACGCCCCAGCTCGACTCGCTGCCGGAGAGGCCCGCGCGGCGCGCGTGGTGCATCGCGTCCATCAGCTCGCCGTAGACGTCGAGCTGCACCTGCCCGTGCGCCGCGTTGCCGATGCGCACCGGGCCCGCACCCTCGTAGCCGGGCAGCCAGCCGACCTCGCGCTCGTACAGCCAGCGCTCGCCGGCGATGCCGTACATGATCTGCATGTCGCGGGGGCTGCCCGCGACCGCGCGCAGCAGCCAGTCGCGCCAGGCCTGCGCCTCGTCGTAGAAGCCGCCGTCCATCAGCGCGAGGAGCGTCAGCGTCGCATCGCGCACCCAGCAGAAGCGGTAGTCCCAGTTGCGGGTGCCGCCGAGCTGCTCGGGGAGCGAGGTGGTCGGCGCCGCGACGATGCCGCCCGTCGGCGCATAGGTCAGCGCCTTCAGTGTCAGCAGAGAGCGTTGCGCCGGCTCTTCGAGCGTGGGATACGCGAGCGAGCCCTGTGTCCAGCGCTTCCACCATTCCTCCGTGGCGGCGAGCGACCCGCGCGGGTTCACCGCCGAGGGCGGCGGCTCGTGCGAGCGCCCGTCGCTCAGCACGAAGGGCACGCAGTCACCCGGGCCCAGGCGGAAGCGCGAGACCGTCTTCAGGTCCTCGCCGACGAGCGCCGCGGGCGTCCGCAGCACCGCGAGGTCCGGGCCCGCGACGGCGCGCAGGCCCCCGTCCTCGAGGCGGCTGACCCAGGGCACGGTGCGGCCGTAGCCGAAGCGCAGCACGAGTTCCATGCGCATCGGGACGCTGCCGCGCTCGCCGACCGCGAGGCGCACGATCGTCGAGGCGGGGCTGCCGACCGGCATGAAGTCGACGAGCTTGACGGCGCCTTCCTCCGTCTCGAAGCGTGTTTCCAGCACGAGCGTGTCGCGGCGGTAGGCGCGCTTCGTCGCGACGCCGCCCGCCTCGGGCGCGACGATCCAGCGGCCGTGCGACTCATCGCCCAGGAGCGCCGCGAAGCAGGCGCCGGAATCGAAGCGCGGCCAGCAGAGCCAGTCGATCGAGCCGTCGCGCCCGACCAGCGCCGCCGCCTGGCAGTCGCCGATCAAGCCGTAGTCCTCGATGCGTCCCGGCATGTCAGTCCGCGAAGTCCACCACGACCTTGACGTCGTCGGCGCCGCGCTCGAAGGCCTCCTGCCAGCGCGCGAGCGGGACACGGCGCGTGATCAGCCGGGAGAGCCATTCGGGGTCGGCGGCCGCGAGGCAGCGCGCGGCCATTTCGTAGTGGCGCCGGTTCGCGTTCACCGAGCCGAATACGAGGTCGTTCTCGAGCACCATCGTGCGGTTCAGCGCCGCGACGTCCAGCGAGACCGTCCGCCGGCCGGAGGAGACGCCCGCGAGGCAGACGACGCCCGCCGACGCCGTATGCTGCATCACCTCGAGCACGACGGTGCTCGCGCCCGTGCACTCGAGGACGATGTCCGGCTCGAGGTCGCGGAGCTCGGCCGGATCCGGCGCGTGCCAGGTCGCGCCGAGGTCGCGCACGAGCGCGGGCTTCACGCCCTCGGTCACCCGGTCGAAGACGTGCACGTCCATCCCCTGCTGGCGCGCGATCAGCGCGGCGAGGAGGCCGACGGGTCCGGCGCCGGTGACGAGCACGCTGCGCGGGCGCCAGGACGCGGTCCGGGCGCCGATCCGGAGTGTCTGCTCCCAGGCCTTCATCATGACGCTTGCAGGCTCGACGAGGACGCCGAGCCGGCCGAGCGCGCGCGGCACCGGCACCGCGAACTCCGGCTCGATGGCGATCCACTCGGCGCCGAAGCCGTCGCGCGACTTGATGCCGCACTCGGTGTAGAGGCCGTTCCGGCACATGTCCCATTCGCCGGCCGCGCAGCTCGGGCAGGGGACGGGGTCCGGCCGGCGCACGATGCCCGCGATCAGGTCGCCGGGCTTGAGGCCCCCGTTCGGCGACTCGACGACCTCCGCCACGCATTCGTGGCCGATGACGAGGCGCTCGTGGCCCTCGGCCGCCCAGCCGTAGTCGCCCGCCGTGATCTCGCGGTCCGTGCCGCAGATGCCGAGGGAAAGCACGCGCGCGCGCAGCCGGTGCCCGCCCGTCACGGGCGGGTCGATGGAGTCGAGCCGCACCGAGCCCGCGGTTCCCGGGACGACGGTCAGCGCTTGCATGCCTCATTGGAGCGCAGGCGTCAAAGCTGGCGGAGCGGCGACGAGGCCGCTAACGTGTAGGCCCCTTCCGCCGGAGAACGAACCGTGGTCCTACGTGCAATCGCCGCCGCCTGCAGCCTTCTCGTCGCCACCGCCGCGCAGGCCGATGCCGCGCTCGACCATGCGAAGGAAGTCCTCGCGAAGTCCATCCTCTTCGACGGGCACAACGACCTGCCCTGGGCGATCCGCGGCTACGAGGCGGCGCCGGGCGACGTCGCGGCCTACGACATCCGCGAAAAGGCGCCGGGCGAGGGACAGACCGACATCCCGCGGCTGCGCGCGGGCGGCGTCGGCGCTGTGTTCTGGTCCGTGTACACGCCGGGCGAGGCACCCGACCACCTCGCGCGCACCCAGCTCGAGCAGATCGACATCGCGCGCCGAATGATCGCGCGCTATCCCGACGCCTTCACGCTCGCTTCGACCGCCGCCGACATCCGCTCCGCGAAGGCGGCCGGGAAGATCGGCGGCATGCTGGGCGCGGAGGGCGGGCATGCCATCGAGGATTCGCTGGGCGCGCTTCGCGCCTACTACGACCTGGGCGTGCGCTACATGACGCTGACGCACAACACGCACACGAGCTGGGGCGATGCCGCCATGGACCCGAACCCGGGCAAGGGCGGGCTCACGGACTTCGGCGAGAAGGTCGTGCACGAGATGAACCGGCTCGGCATGCTCGTCGACCTCTCGCACACCGCGCCCGACACGATGCGGGACGCGATCCGCGTCTCCGAGGCGCCGGTGATCTTCTCGCACTCCTCGGTGCAGGCGCTCTGCGACATCCCGCGGAACGTCCCGGACGACGTCATCAAGAGCCTGCCCGCGAACGGCGGGGTGCTGATGGTGACCTTCGTCGTGCCCTTCATCTCGCAGGCTGCGGCCGACATCGCGAAGCCCGCGATGACGAAATACCGCGAGCTCGCCCAGGGCAAGCCCGAGGCCGAGCGCAAGAAGCTCTACGAGGAGATCATGGCCGAGGCGCGCGCGAAGATGCCGAAGGTCTCGATCGCCGACGTCGCCGACCACATCGACTATGTGCGCAAGCTCGCCGGCGTCGACCACGTCGGCATCGGCAGCGACTACGACGGCAACGACAGCTGGCCCGAGGGGCTCGAGGACGTCTCCACCTTCCCGAAGCTCTTCGCCGAGCTCATCCGCCGCGGCTGGACCGACGAGGACCTCGCGAAGCTCGCGGGCGGGAACGTGCTCCGCGCGCTGGAGCAGGCCGAGGCCGTCGCGAAGAAGCTGCAGGCCGCGGAGCCCGCGCCGCCCGGGCTCTGATCAGCCGCGCGACTTCGCGTAGTGGCGCCGCGACTTCGCGGCGTTGCCGCAGTCGGCCATGTCGCACCAGCGGCGGCGGCCGGCCTTGGAGGTGTCCAGGAACACCCAGGCGCAGTCCGTGCCGTCGCAGAGCTTGAGCCGCTTCGGGTCCTGCGGCAGCACCTGGCCGACGAAGCGCCAGGCGACCATCGACGACACCAGGTCGAGCCCGTCCGCGTGCGCGTCCAGCACCGGCGCGACGCGCCCGCCGGTCGCCGCGATCTCGTGCGACTCCGCGCCCGCGAGCCAGTGCTCCCGGACGAGTTCCAGCGCCTCCGGCGAGGGCGTGCGGCGCTTCGCGATGCCGCTCGCGACCTCGAACAGCGCCTCGCGCAGGCGCTTCGCCTTGGCGAGGGCGCGCTCCGCGGCGCCCGGGTCGCGCTCGGCGCGGCGGGCGAGGGCGGCGATCGGCTTCGGCGGCAGGAGCTTCGCGCGCCCCGCCCACTCGAGGAGCTTCGGGTAGCCGTCCAGCCAGTCCCGCGGCGTCCCGTTCCGCCCCGTCACCGTGTTCACGAAGTCGAGCGCGGGGTCCCCGCCCACGAAGTCCTGCGCGCGGAACGCATGCGGCTCTATAACCGGTAAAACTGCATTCATAGGTTGCAAGGCATCCTAACCTGTGTAATAGTGATTAAAGGTTACACGGAAGCGGGAGCGCGCGCCATGGGAATCTCACGCCGGGACTTCGGGCTCGCGGCCGCCGCCGCGCTCCTCGCACCGCGGCCCGCGAGGGCCGCCGCTACAGAGCGGCCCATCGACCTCATCCTCGCACCCACGAACCTCGGGCTCCGGCCCGAGAATGGCGCCCAGCCCGGCACCTGGCAGGCGCCGCGCGTCCTCATGGAGGCGGGCCTGCGCGAGGCGCTCAATGCCCACGAGGTGCTGCGCCTGCCGCGGCCGCTCTACGAGTTCGAGGCCCAGCCGCGCACCCGCATCCGGAACGGCCGCACCATCCGCGCCTTCTCCTTCACGCTCGCCGAGCACGTCAAGGACCGCCTCGCCGCCGGCCGCTTCCCGGTCGTCGTCGGCGGCGACTGCAGCGTGCTGCTCGGCGGGCTCTATGGCCTTCGCCTCGCGGGCGGCCGCGGCCTCGTGCACGTGGACGGTCACAGCGACTTCGTGCAGGAGCAGAGCTACGCGACGCCCACGACGCTCGGCTCCGCCGCCGGCATGGATCTCGCGCTCGCGAGCGGGCGAGGGGAGCCGCTCCTGACCGACTGGCCCGACGTCGGCGTGCTGGCCGCGGATGCCGACATCGTCCAGGTCGGCGAGCGCGAGCGCGACGACCCGCAGTTCGCGCACTTCTACGGCGACCTCCTCGAAACTGAGATCACCCAGATCCCGGTGCAGGAGGCGAAAGCCGCCGGGATCGGCGCGACCGCGCAGAAGGTCCTCGCCCGGCTCGAGGCGCGCGGCCTCGACCGCGCCTGGCTGCACGTCGACCTCGACGTGCTGGACGAGCGCGTCATGGGCGCCGTCGACTCGCCCGGCCGCCCGGGTTTCGACTACGGCGAGCTGGCGGGCCTTGTCCGCGCGCTCATCGCCTCCGGCCGCATCGCGGGCGCGAACTTCGCCATCTACGACCCCGAGCGCGATCCCGGCCACCGCCACGCCCCCGGGATCGTCGAGTGCATCGCGGCCGGTCTCAAGGCGCCCGGCGTCGATTAGGATCCGCTTCCTCTGGAGCGTCGGGCCGGACGGCCGTCCGCACTGGGAGCAGGCGTATTCTGTGGACGGCGGTCGGACCTGGGCTGTGAACTGGGTGATGGACTTCGAGCCCTCGGCGCCGCGATGAAGGTCGCCGCCGCCGGCAGGCAGCGGACCGTGACCGTCGCGCGCGACTTCGCCGGCGCCTCCTTCGGCCAGTTCCGGTCGTCGAGGTGCCAGCGGATGCCGGCGGGCGCCTGGATCACGAACTCCCTGGCAGTCAGCGTCCGGAACTCCGGCAACTCCGCCGCCGCGAGGTGCATCCGGTCCTCGAGGTAGGCGAGGAGCGCCTCCCGGTCCTTCTCCCCGAGCAGCACGAGGTCGAGCTTGCCGTCGCCCGGGAAGGCCTCCGGCGCGAGCGGCAGGTTCGGGCCCACGAAGCGGATGTTCAGCACCTCGACCGCGAACCAGAGGCCCGAGTGCTCCTCGCCGTCCGCCTCGATTGTCCAGCGCCGCGGCTTCGCATCGCGCACCAGCTCGCAGAGCAGGTGGAGCGCCCGGTCCATCTCGCGGCCGAGGAACTTGCCGTGCTCGGCGACGTCGTCCTCGCGCTCGATCAGCGCGCCGATGAGACCCGCGCCCACCGCCTCCACGAAGCGCGCCTCGCCCCAGGGCGCGATGGCCTCGCCGAGGTCGAAGGGATGGGCGTGTCGCGGCGACTCCGACCAGGACTCGATCAGCTCACCGGCGTCGCCGAGGAGCCCGAGCGACTTCGCGATGTTGTTGGCCGTGCCGATCGGGATGGCCGCGAAAGGCAGCCCCCGGGCGGCGGCTTCGAGCGCGACGCGGCGCACCGTGCCGTCCCCGCCCGCGGCCGCGACGAGGTCCGCGGCCTTGCGCAATTCCGCTTTCCAGTCGTCCTTGACCGACGCGAGGCGCACCGAATGTCCGGCTTCGGACATCAGCCGGATCAGGTTCCTTGAATTCTGCCCATCCCCGGCGCCGGGGTTGTGCACCAACGTGATCTTCATGCCATGAGAATCCTGGTTTCCAACGACGACGGCATCCACAGCCCCGGGCTCGCGGCGCTCGCGAAGATCGCCACGCGCTTCGGCGACGTCCGCGTCGTCGCGCCGGACGTCGAGCAGTCCTCGGCCAGCCACGCTATCACCGCCGCGCGCCCGCTCACATACCGGAGAGCCGCCTACATCCCGGGTGTCGAAAGCTGGCGCGTGAACGGCACGCCCGCCGATTGCGTCGCGCTCGGCGTCCACCACTGGAAGGACGTGGACGTCGTGCTCTCCGGCATCAACCAGGGCCTGAACCTCGGCAACGGCCTCTGGCATTCCGGGACGCTGGCCGCGGCGAAGCAGGCGACGTTATTCGGGATCCGCGGCATCGCGCTCAGCGCGCCGTCCGCGGGGCCGGACGAGAGCGACCCCGATTACGAAGCGCTCGCGCCGCACGTCGCGCGCGTGCTCGAAATCCTGCTCGCCGAGAAAGCCGCGCGGCTCATCAACGTGAACTTCCCGCTCGAGCCCCGCGGCCTCACCTGGACGCGGCAGGCCGTCCGCCACTACAACGGCCGCGTCGTCGCGGGCAAGGACCCCATGGGCCGCAAGCACTTCTGGTTCACCGTCGCGCCCATCGAGCAGACCGAGCCCGGCACCGACCTCTGGGCCATGGAGCGCAAGTACATCTCCATCACGCCGCTCAGCCTCGACCTGACCGACATGCCGGGGCTCGACCGGCTGATGAGCGAGCACCCGCTGGACGCACCGCCCGCGGAGCCACCGACCGAGCAGGTGGAGGAAGACGAGACCTGATCAGGGCCGCCGGCGCATCCGGACTTTCGAAGTGGTCGCCGGCCCCGCGAGCTCGAAGCCCGCATTCGCGAAGATCGAGCGCGTGCCCGTCCAGGCGAAGGCATTCGGCAGGCGCTGCCCCGGCTTCAGATTGACCGGATAGCCCTCGGCCACCTTCGCGCCGGCACGGCGGAGCGACTTCAGGGCGTGCCGCAGGAGCGCCGTCGCCACACCCCGGTCCCGCCAGCCCGCCTTGATATAGAAGCAGGGCAGTGCCCAGACGTCGCCTGCATCCGGGCACGCAAGCGTCCGCGCCCGGTCCAGCCTCGGAAAATCCCGCCGCGGCCCGAACGCAATCCAGCCGACCGGCTCCTGCCCCGCGAACGCGATCGCCCCCTTCGCCCGGCCCGCCGCGACCAGGGACTTGAAGCGCCGCTTCGCCGGCGCGCCCTTTAAGTCGTCCCAGCGCTCGCCCTTTTCCAGCCGCCAGAACATGCACCAGCAGCCCCCACAGGCACCCCGCGGCCCGAACAACGCCTCGAGCTTCGGCCACAGGGCCGGCGAGAGATCCTTGACAACCAGCTTCGGCCTAATCACCGCTAACCCAAGGAAACGACTGCAGTTTCCGGTATCTCTGGCCCCTCACCAACCGCGGCATCCTCTGATAGAATGCGCGCCCGCCACGCGCCCGTAGCTCAGTTGGATAGAGTACCTGGCTACGAACCAGGGGGTCGGGAGTTCGAATTTCTCCGGGCGCGCCAAACTGAAAAGCCGAAGGGGCCCGACCGTGGGCCCCTTCGGCTTTTCAGCATGTCGTCAC
>DASSUY010000156.1:0-11892 GCA_035706525.1 Steroidobacteraceae bacterium | reverse complement strand
CACGGCGCAGCTCACGGCCGCGATCACGGGCGAGGATGAGATCGAGGTGGAGGAGGCGTTCTTCCGCACGACGTCCCTGCCCGCGGGCTTCACGCTGAAGGGAGGCCGCTTTTTCTCCGGCTTCGGCTACCTGAACGAAGTCCACGCGCACGCCCTCGACTTTGCCGACCAGCCGCTCGTCTACCAGGCTTTCTTCGGCGGCCGGCGCGTCCAGGACGGCTTGCAGGCCCGGTGGCTCGCGCCGACGGACTTCTTGCTGGAGCTCGGCGCCGAGACGGGAAATGGGGACGGATTTCCCGGGACGCGCGACGAGGGGGGCGGCCTGAACGGCACCACGCTGTTCGCGCACGTCGGCGGCGACCTCGGCATGAACGCGAGCTGGCGCCTCGGCGGCGCCTGGATCGACCTCGACGCCCGCCAGCGCGCGTACGAGGACGGCGACGCGTCGGGTGCGGCGGTCGTGAACGCGTTCACCGGGAAGTCCGAGACCTGGGTCGCGGACGCGGTGCTGAAGTGGGCCCCCGGCGGCAACCCGGCGCAGCGCTACCTGAAGCTGCAGGGCGAGTACATGCGCCGCCGCGAGCGAGGCGAGCTCGCGTTCGACGTCGAGGATGCCGCGCTCGCGGGGGCATACAGCGGCACGCAATCCGGCTGGTACCTGCAAGGCGTGTACCAGTTCCGCCCGCGCTGGCGCGCGGGAATCCGCTACGACGCGCTCGATTCCGGCGACCCGGACATCGGCCTCGTCGATTCGGGCGCACTGACGGCCGCGGACTTCCCGGCGCTCCTGCCGGGGGACCCGGAGCGCACGACGCTGATGCTCGACTGGAATCCCAGCGAATTCACGCGCCTGCGCCTGCAGTATGCCTGGGACGAGGCGCGCGACGACGGCGACACCGATCGCCAGCTCGTCCTGCAATACCTCTACGGCATCGGCGCGCACGGCGCGCACCGGTACTAGGAGCCGCCGCCATGAAAAACGCATTCCGCGGCGCGATCGCGCTGCTGCTTCTCTCCCTGCCGCTGCCCTCGCAGGCGGCGATCCGTGTGCTCGCGACGACCGCGGACTGGGGCGCGCTTGCGGCCGAGCTCGGCGGCGATCGCGTGGACGTCTACACGGCGACGACCGCGATGCAGGACGTGCATCGCGTCGAGGCCAGGCCGAGCCTCGTCGCGCGCGCCCGCACGGCGGATCTCCTGATCGCGAACGGCGCCGACCTCGAGGCCGGCTGGTTGCCGCTGCTGTTGCAGGAATCGGGCAATCGCAGGATCCAGCGCGGCGCGCCGGGATATTTCGAGGCCGCCTCGGCGGTGAAGCTGATCGAGGTGCCGACGAAGCTCGACCGCTCGATGGGCGACATCCACCCCTACGGCAACCCGCACATCCAGCTCGACCCGGGCAACGTCGCGGCCGTCGCTCAGGCGTTGGCCGCGAGGCTCGCCGCCGTCGATCCCGCCGGCGCGGCCGACTACGCCGCGCGGGCCCGGGATTTCGACCGTCGGTGGAGCGAGGCGATCGAGCGCTGGCGGGCGAAAGCCGCGCCGCTCAAGGACCTGCCGGTCGTCATCATGCATCGCGACCAGGCCTATCTCTGCCGCTGGCTCGGGCTCCGGGAGCTGGCCGCGATCGAGCCGAAGCCGGGCGTGCCGCCGACCGCGGGCTACCTCGGGCAACTCGTCACGAAGCTCGCCGCGACGCCGCCGAAGCTGATCCTGCTGAACGCGTACAACGACCCGAAGGCGGCGAACTGGCTGTCGCAGCGCGTGCGCGCGCCCGCGGTGGTGCTGCCCTTTTCCGTGGGCGGTAGCCCGGAAGCCAAGGACCTCTTCGGCCTCTACGAGGACACGATCGGGAAGCTCCTGGGAGCCGCGCAATGAACCTGCTCGAAATCGACCTGTCGATCCTCTGGCCGGCGCTGATCGCCGGCCTCCTCGTCGTGGTCTCGCATGTCCCGCTCGGGCAGCAGGTGTTCGCGCGCGGCATCGTGTTCATCGACCTCGCCGTCGCGCAGGTGGCGGGCCTCGGCGTCATCGTCGCGAGCGGCCTCGGCCTCCCGGTCGACGGCTGGCCGGCGCAGGCGGCGGCGGGCGCTGCCGCGCTCGCCGGGGCGCTGCTCCTCACCTGGACGGAGAAGAAGCGGCCGGAGGCGCAGGAGGCGCTGATCGGCATCCTGTTCGTGCTCGCTTCCGCGGCGCAGATCCTGCTGCTCGCCAACGACCCCCACGGCGGTGAAAACCTCAAGGACCTGCTCTCGGGACAGATCCTCTGGGTGTCGAACGCGCAGCTCCTGCGCACCGCGATCCTGACGGCCGTCTTCGCCGCCGTCTGGTTCCTCTGGCGCGAGCGGGCCGGACGGATCGGCTTCTACCTGCTCTTCGCGCTGGTCGTCACCGCCTCAGTCCAGATGGTCGGCGTCTATCTCGTGTTCACGACCCTCATCGTCCCGGCCGTCGCCACGTACCGGTACCCGGGAGGAAAGCAGCTGGCGATCGGCTACGCGCTCGGCATCGCGAGCTATGTCGCGGGCCTCGCACTGTCGGTCGTGACCGACCTTCCGTCGAGCGCCGTGATCGTGTGGACGATGGCGGTCCTCGGGCTCTTCGTGCACCTGGCGGCGCGGGGAACGCCGCAGGCCCCTTCAGCCGGTTGAGAGGCCCGCAACGATGCGCCGCACCCACGGGGCCACGATCGTCACCGTCGGGAATGCCACCGGCCAGGTCGCCGCGCAGCTCTTCGCCCATTGCGCGAGGAAATCCGCGTGCAGCCCCTGCGTCGTCGCGAGCACGAACGCCGAGACGATCGCGACCATGATCGCGGAGAGAAGGGCGCCGAAGGCGATCGGCACGTAGCGGGAATGAAGGCGCATGTCAGGCTCCGGTCGAAAGGATCAGCAATCGGGCGGCCAGCGCGGCGAGGTAGAGGCCGAGGCCGAAGAAGGCGTGCATCAGCAGGCTGTGCAGCCGCGCGCTCGAGGGATTCGGTGAGCGGCTGGCCGCGATGCCGGCGCCCATGCCCGGCTGCATCAGGAAGAACGGCGCGACCACGGTGCCGAGGCCGACCGCGAGGGCGGGCAGCGGCGCCGGCCGCTCGAGCCAGGCGGGGCCGGCGAGCGCGACGAGGAGGCCCGCGTAGGCGATCCCCGTCAGGTAGTGGAACGACCAGCCGAGCGCCGCCTCGCCGCGGATCGCGGGCGCGGCGGCGATGGAGTCGTGGCGGAAGCGCCCCTTCGGCATGTGCCCGAGCCAGCGGCCGACCAGGGCGTAGCTCGGCGGGGCGATGCCGAAGAGCGCGCGACGCAGGATTCCCCAGGCATCGATCACCAGGGTGGCGCCGATCCCGATCAGGATCACGGACTGGACAATGTTCGTCATGGGCGCCAGAGTGCCACCTCAAGCCCGCTTGAGGTCAAGCCCCTGCCCGTACTCGACACCGCGGAGGTTTCCCGCCGGACCGGCGTCCCGGCGTCCACGCTGCGCTACTACGACGAAAAGGGCCTGATCCGCCCGATCGGGCGACGGGGCCTCAGGCGCCTGTTCGACGCCGGCGTCCTCGATCGCCTCGCGCTCATCGCGCTCGGCCGCTCGGCGGGATTCTCGCTGCAGGAGATCGCCGGCATGTTCGGGCCGGACGGACGCCCCCGGATCGACCGCGCCGCGCTCGCGGCGCGGGCGGAAGCGCTCGACGCGACGATCGGCAGGCTCACGGCGCTCCGCGAGGGCCTCAGGCACGCGTCCGCCTGCCCGGCGCGCAACCACCTCGAATGCCCGACGTTCCGGCGGCTGATGCGCCTCGCCGCGGGTGGCAAGCTGCAATCGCCCGTCCCCCTCAGATCCTCTTCGCGTGCGGCTCGCCCGCGGCGACCTCGAACGAGGCGATGACGCCCGCCCCGCTCGCGGGGTTTGTCCGGTCCTCGATGCCGACGAAGTCGGCGCGGAGCTTCTCGCGCGTCAGCTCGCAGCGCACGTAGCCGTTGTGCCGCCCGTCGTGGTAGCGGACCCAGGGGTTGAGCGGGAGCGTCGCGGTCTTGTCGTAGGTCGAGGTGCAGACCGAGGAGGTCACGAGCTCGACGCCGACCGGATCGCCGGCGGCATTCTCGAGCTCCGCGACCCAGAAGGAATGGATGTCGCCCGTCAGCACGACCGCATTCGAGGGGCGGTGCCGCCTGAGCGCCGCGAACAGGCGCTCTCGCGCGGGCGGGTAGCCGGCCCAGGCGTCCGTGTAGATCTTCGGCGATTCGCGCGTGCCTTCCATGATCGTCGCGACCATCACGTTCTGCGCGATCACGTTCCAGCCGGCCGGCGGTCCGGCGAGCGCGCCCTCCAGCCAGCGTTCCTGCTCCGCGCCGAGGACGGTGCGCGATTCGTCGGCGAGCGCGGCCTTGCAGTCGGGCGCGTCCGGGTCCGCGAAGTTCGACCCGCCCGCGCCGCCGAAGAGAATCTTCCGGTGGTTCGCGAAGTCGCAGCGCTCCGCGGTCGGCACGGCGGGGCAGGCCTGCACGGAGCGGTACTGCCGCGTGTCGAGCAGGTAGAAGCGCGCGAGGCGGCCCCAGTCCGTCGCGCCGTAGATCCGGATTGCCATGCCGGCCTGAAGGCGCGAGGGCCGGACGGGCATGTGCTCGTACCAGGCCTGGTAGGCGGCCGCGCGCCGCGCAGGGAAGGCCTCGCGCACCGGCGCGCCGCCGCAGAGCTCGTGCTCGCTCGTGAGGCCGACGTAGTCGTTGTCCACCTCGTGGTCGTCCCAGCTGACGAGCCAGGGGCAGACGGCATGCGCCGCCTGCAGGTCGGGGTCGGTCTTGTTCTGCGTGTAACGATTCCGGTACTGCGCGAGGGTCACGGCTTCCGGGGAGTCGAAACTACGCACGCGCCGGTCGCCCCAGGAATCCTCGTAGATGTAGTCGCCGAGCATGAAGACGAGGTCGGGCCGGTCCGCGGCGAGGTGGCGGTAAGCGGAGAAGAAGCCCTGCTCGTAGTGCGCGCAGGAGGCGAAGGCGAAGCGCAGGCCCGCGGGCGAGGAGTCCGCGGGCGGGCAGGTCAACGCGCGGCCGACCGGGCTCTCGTAGCGGCCGATGCGGAAGCGGTAGAAGTACTCGCGCCCGGGCGCGAGCCCGCCGACTTCCACGTGCACCGAGTGCGCGAGGTGCGGCCGCGCCCAGGCGGTGCCCTGCTTGGCGAGGCGCGTGAATGCCGCGTCCTCCGCGACGTCCCAGTCCACCTCGAAGATCGCCTGGCCGAGGAAGCCCGTGTCGAGCGGCTCGGGCGCGAGCCGCGTCCAGATCACGAAGCCGTCCGCGGACGGGTCCCCGGAGGCGACGCCGAGCTGGAACGGGGAATTCGGGAAGCGGACTTGCGCGGCCGCGCGGCGCAGCGGCAGCAGCGCCAGGGCGCCCGCGCCGCCCGCGAAGCGGACGAAGTCGCGGCGCGTGACGGGCCGGCTCACGCGCGCATCGTCCTCAGATGCCGGCCCCGTCGGTGAACCCGCCCTGCTGCGGCGCGGCCTGCGACACGCGCGAGTTCGGCGGCACGCTGTGCGTCAGCCAGACGTTGCCGCCGATGACGCTGCCGCGGCCGACGGTGATGCGCCCGAGCACGGTCGCGCTCGCGTAGATCGTCACGTCGTCCTCGACTACGGGATGGCGCGGCACGCCCTTCACGAGCGCACCGGTCGCCTTGTCCACCTGGAAGCTCTTGGCGCCGAGCGTGACGCCCTGGTAGAGCGTGACGCGGTCGCCGACGACGGCCGTCTCGCCGATCACGACGCCGGTGCCGTGGTCGATGAAGAACTCGCGGCCGATCTCGGCGCCCGCGTTGATGTCGATGCCGGTGCGGCGGTGCGCGTCCTCGGCGACGAGGCGCGGCAGCAGCGGCACGTCCAGCTGGTAGAGGATGTGCGCGATGCGGTGGCGCGTGATCGCGAAGACGCCGGGGTAGGCGTAGAGCGCCTCGATCGGGTGGCGGCAGGACGGGTCGTTCCGCCAGGCGGCGCGCGCGTCGTCGAAGATGCGCTCGCGCAGCTCCGGCACGCGCGCGAGCAGCGCGTCCACCGCCCGCCGCGCCGCCTCCGTCGCGGCCTTCGCGTCGCAGGCGCCGCTCTCGCCGAGGTGCGCCGGCAGCTCGAAGGCGAGCGTGAACTGCGGCAGGAGCGCAGCGTCGATGTCCTTGAGCTCGCGCGCGATGCGCGACTCCGCCGACTCGCCGGGCCGCGTGTCGGGCAGCGTCTCCGCCATCAGGAGCCTGTGCAGGCGGTCGATCGCGCCCAGCACCTGCTCGCGGTCCGGCCAGTGGCCTTCCTGCAGGATGCGGTAGTCCGGGTCGCCCGCGGCGAACAGCTTCGCCGCGATGTCGGCGTGCGAGGCGCCCGACTCAGGCCTTGACGATTCGCGGCCCACTTTGCGGCGCCTCCTCGTAGAGCCAGGTGGAGAGGTAGCGCTCGCCGAAGCTCGGGATGATGGCGACGATCAGCTTGTCCTTGCTTTCGGGGCGCTTCGCGACCTCGAGCGCGGCGTAGAGCGCGGCGCCCGAGCTGATTCCGACGAGGATGCCTTCCTCGCGCCCGAGCAGTCGCGCGTGCTCGGCCGCCTGCTCGTTGGTGACCTGGATGATCTCGTCGATGACCTTCGTGTTCAGGATCTCGGGGATGAAGCCCGCGCCGATGCCCGCGATCTTGTGCGGGCTCGGCTGGCCGCCCGACAGCACGGGGCTGAGCGCGGGCTCGACGGCCACGACGTGGAAGCCGGGCTTGCGCTTCTTGATGACCTCGCCGACGCCCGTGATCGTCCCGCCGGTGCCGACGCCGGAGATGAGGATGTCCGCGGCGCCATCCGTGTCCTCCCAGATCTCCTCGGCCGTGGTGCGCCGGTGGATCTCGGGGTTTGCGGGATTCGAGAACTGGCCGACGAGCAGGAAGCGGTCCGGATCGCTCGCGACGATCTCGTCCGCCTTCGCCATCGCGCCCTTCATGCCTTTCGCGCCATAGGTGAGCACGAGCTCCGCGCCGAAGGCCTGGAGCATCCGCCGCCGCTCCATGCTCATCGTGTCCGGCATGGTGAGCACCAGCCGGTAGCCCTTCGCCGCCGCGACGAACGCGAGGCCGATGCCGGTGTTGCCGCTCGTCGGCTCGACCAGCACGGTGTTCGGCTTGATGCGGCCCTGCTTCTCGAGGGCCTCGATCATGCTGACGCCGATGCGGTCCTTGACGCTCGCGCAGGGATTGAAGAACTCGAGCTTGAGGACGATGCGCCCGGGCAGGTCCCGCCCGATCTTGTTCAGCCTGACGAGCGGCGTCCGGCCGATGGTCTGCAGGATGTTGTCGTAGATCCTAGCCATGCTCTCCGCCCCGCCGCGAAAAAAGAGGGAAGGGCTCCCGTTCCTTGTGAGGACCGGGAACCCTCCCCGACATGGAAACCCTGCCCGCGGAACGCGCCTCAGCGCGCCGCGTAGCACTCCATTTTAAGCCCTGTGCCGCCCCGCGAAACATGGGCGACGATGGCTTTGCGGCGGTGGATCTTGGTGATCGCACCGAGGTTGATCGCGAAGGCGAGTTCGACGATCGACCCTTTCACGAGCCCGAGATTCCGGGTCTCGACGAAGACACCGTTGGCCGAGAGGTTGTGCGCCTTGCACAGCGTGCCGCGACGCCCGGGAACCACGACGTAGACCGTGGCCCTGGCCCGATGCCGGCTGTGCAGGCGGCGCTCCATCCCCTCGAATCCCCGCGGTTCTTTCTCGGCCCGACGGCCGTTTCGAGGCAGTATGCCGGGGGCTGGCGGGGGTGAAAAGGCGATCCTGACGACCGGTATTTTGCAGTGCGGTAAGCCATTGATGCGCGGTAATCCCGGTACGATGCCGGGCGTGCCAGACGCAGATTCCGGGACGCCGAACCTCAGCCTCGCCGACATCCGCGCGGCCCGCGCGCGGCTCGGCGCGCGGATCCGCACGACCCCGGTGCAGCCCCTTGCGGGTCCCGCGGTGGCGGCGGCGCTCCCCCCGGGGACGCAGGCGACCCTGAAACTCGAGCTTTTCCAGCACACGGGGAGCTTCAAGGCCCGCGGCGCCCTCGTGAACGTGCTTTCGCTGACGGAAGCCGAGCGGGAGCGCGGGATCTGCGCGATCAGCGCCGGGAACCACGCGATCGCGGCGGCCTTCGCGGCGCAGGCGATCGGCACGAGCGCGAAGATCGTGATGAAGGAGGGGGCGAACGCCTTCCGCGTCGCGGAATGTCGTCGCTACGGCGGCGAGATCGTCTTCGAGCCGGAGTTCGCGGCCGCCTTCCGGCGGGTCGAGCGGATCCGCGACGAGGAGGGGCGGCGGCTCGTGCATCCCTTCGAGGGCCTTCTCACGGCCCAGGGCACGGGTACGCTCGGGCTCGAGTTCATCGAGCAGGCGCCGGACCTCGAGGCCGTCATCGTGCCGGTCGGGGGCGGCGGCCTCGCCGCGGGACTCGCGACCGCCATCCGCCTCATGAAGCCGGATTGCCGGGTGTACGGCGTCGAGCCCTTCGGCGCCGACACGATGTATCGCAGTTTCGCCGCCGGCAGTCCGCAGTCGATCGACCGGATCGACACCATCGCCGACAGCCTCGGGTCGCCTTACGCGATGCCGGTTTCCTATGCGCTCTGCCGCGCGAGCATCGAGGAGATCGTCCGGGTCGAGGACGCCGAGATGGTGAGGGCGATGCGCTTCCTGCTCGAGCACGCGCGCCTCGCCGTGGAGCCGGCCGGGGCCGCGGCGACCGCGGCGCTCCTCGGGCCGCTGCGCGAGCGGCTCGCCGGCCGGCGCGTCGGCCTCATCGTCTGCGGTTCCAATATCGCAGCCGATGCCTATGCCCGGCTGATTGCGGGGTAAGCCCCCGCCGGTGAATCCCTACGCGCGCGTGACGGTCCGGCGGGCGTCCGGCCGCAGCGCTTCGCCGCCCGGGCCGTAGCCGATCGCGGAAAACGGGCCCTGGCGCAGCAGCGACATGGCGAGCCGGACGCGGTGTTCCATGGCCGCGACCGCGATACCGTTCGCGCGGTTCAGCGCGCTGCAACGCTCGAGCGTCCCGCGGAGCGAATGCCATTGCTGCTGCAGCGGGCCGCCGTTCGGCTCGAAGCGCCGGATCATGTCGTCGAAGCCGTCGCGGCCCGCGGCGGTCGCAGGCAACGCAGTCGCCTCCAGCCTCGCGAGCAGGTTGGCCTCGGATTCGAGTTCGAGCAGGAGCCGGGCGGAGTCCGCCGAGGACAGCGCGGACTCGATGCCGGTGAGGCTCGCGAGCAGCTGCTGCGCGAGCCCGGACGTTTTTTCGATGAGGGCGCCGAGTTCCGCGGCGGTCGGGCCATCGCCCGGCCGCGCGGGGGCGCCGCCGTCAGCGGCCGGCAAGCTCGCGCTCGAAATCGATGAGGCGGTCGGCGATGCGGCGCGCGTCCACCTCGTAGTGTCCCTTCTCGATGAGGGCGCGCAGCGCCTCCACCCGGCGGGTCGAGACGTCCGGCGCGGCGGCGACCGCTTCGGACAGGTGCTGGAGCTGGCGGGAAGCGCCCGTCAGCGTCACCTGGTCTTCGGCCGCGATGGCCTTTTTCGGCGGGGCGGAGGCATCCACGGCACGCACCGGCTCGGTGCGGCGGCCCGACCCCGGACCGACGGCATGCGGCGTCAACCCCTCGATTTTATTGGTCATTTGACATTACTCACTGGAGCTCGACACTCCTGCCCGTGTTATCGGCCGCACCCGGCCGGACTTGAGGCCCGTCACGGAAGCACTTCCACGCGGCCGTCCTCCCGGACGACCCCGTCCACTTCCCGCCCGGAGGACAGGTTCCGGACCCGGACCCGGCCGTCGGCGGCCGCGGCCGAGCGGGCCTCGCCGCGGGCGCTGACCTGCAGGCCGCCGGCCTGCCAGTAAAGCGTCACGAGCTGCCCGCGCACCACGATCGCCGGCGCCTCGAGCTGGCCCTGCTGGACCGGTTCGCCCTGGGCGAGCGGCCGGAGGAGGTTCCGGCCGACGGCCCGGTCGAGGTCGGTCACGTAGCCGGACGGCAGGTCGGCGATGTCGTGTTCGGCGAGGGTGACGTCGTCGGCGCCGAGGCGCGCGCGCGCGGCCAGCGGGCGCGTCGCCACGACGACGCCGGTTTTCGCATGGATGACGACCGCCACGTAGACCTGCCAGGCGGGCGCCGGGCAGCGCACGGCGATCGAGAGCCGCGTCCCGCGCGGGTAACCCGCGCTCGCATGGGCCGCGAGGGGCGAGGGGCAGCGCGGCAGCCGCAGCCGCGGGTCCACCGGCCGCGCGACGGCCTTCGGCGCCGACTGCGGGTCGACGGCCGTCAGCCGGAGCGCCTCGCGCTCGGCGGCGGCGGCGATCGTGTCCAGCGGCTGCAGCTCGGCGGCCGCCTGCGCGGCGGCGGCCGCGAACAGCAGGATCGATGTGGCGATGAAGGCGCGACGCATCGCTTTTGAATGTGCAAGCGCCATGCCAGCCGGCGCGGGGCGCCAAGACCTTGATTGTGGGCGGCCGCTCGGGCTGCGCAGGCGGCGGAGCCGCCGGTTCGCCGTCGGGCGCGGTGCCGGCCGCCAATGAAATGACGTCGGATGGCCGCAGGGGGCGGCGCTTGCCGCCGGGGCGGCGAATGCTTGCCGGTCGCCGCCGGCCTGCCGCGGCCAGGCGCGCCTTGCCGGCCCGTTTCCGCGCCATTCCGGCTTGGCACGAATGTTGCTTTGTATCGGGGCAGGACCGGCCGATCACGCGAGGAGATCGGGATGGCGTCGATACAGGGCTTCTTCGGCATCCACGAGCAGGCGCTCAGGCTCCGCGGCGAGCGCGCCTCGGTGCTCGCGGCCAACCTCGCGAATGCCGACACGCCGCATTACAAGGCGCGCGACCTCGACTTCCGCCAGGTGCTGGCCGACGCCGGCCAGGGCGGCGGCAGGCTCGCCGTCGCGACGACGCGGCCCGGCCACCTCGGCGCGCCGGGGAGCCAGCCGGGCGGCGGCGAACTCCTGTACCGCGTGCCCTTCCAGCCCTCGCTCGACGGCAACACGGTCGAGGGCCCGGTCGAGCTCGCCGCCTTCGGCGAGAACGCCGTGCGCTACCAGGCGAGCCTCATGTTCATCAACCGGCGCATCGCGGGGCTCGAGCTCGCGATGACGGGCCGCTGAGGGCCCGCCGATGTCGCTCATGAAGGTCTTCGACGTCGCGGGCTCGGCGCTGAACGCCCAGAGCGTCCGGCTGAACGTCGTCGCGAGCAACCTCGCGAACGCCGACTCGGTCGCCGCCTCGCCGGAACTCGCCTACCGCGCGCGGCATCCCGTGTTCCGGACCGTCCTGCAGGACGCCGCCGGCGGCGCGCTCGACGCGGCGCCGTCCGCGGGCGTGCGCGTGCTCGGCGTCTGGCAGAGCACGGCGGCCCCGGTGATGCGCCACGAGCCCGGGCACCCGCTCGCGGACGCGGACGGCAACGTCTGGGCCTCGAACGTCAACGTCGTCGAGGAGATGGCCAACATGATCTCCGCCTCGCGGGCCTTCCAGACGAACGTCGAAGTCATCAACACGTCGCGCGACCTGCTGCTGCGCACCCTGTCGATGGGCAGCTGAGCGCGCGGGAGACGGCCATGATCACCACGGAAGTCGGGAACGAATATTCGGCGCTCGGGCTCGCCGCGACGCCGAAGGCGGACGCCTCGAAGGAGCTCGGCGCCGAGGACTTCCTCAAGCTGATGCTCACGCAGTTCCAGAACCAGGACCCGCTGAAGCCGCTCGACAACGGCGACTTCATCGGGCAGCTCGCGCAGTTCGGCACGGTCACCGGCCTCACGCAGCTGCGGCAGGATTTCGGCTCGCTCGCGGACTCGCTGGTCTCGAACCAGGCGCTGCAGGCCTCCTCGCTCCTCGGCCGCGACGTGCTCGTGAACCAGTCCGTC
>DASSUY010000155.1:0-7885 GCA_035706525.1 Steroidobacteraceae bacterium | reverse complement strand
GATGGTCATGCCGGGGGACAACATCAAGATGGTGGTGGAGCTGATCGCCCCCATCGCGATGGAAGAGGGCCTGCGGTTCGCGATCCGCGAGGGCGGCCGCACCGTCGGCGCCGGCGTCGTGTCGAAGGTGCTGAAGTAAGGGTTCCAGACGACAGGGCAGTAGCTCAATTGGCAGAGCGGCGGTCTCCAAAACCGCAGGTTGGGGGTTCGATTCCCTCCTGCCCTGCCAGCAGCCGTAGCGGGAGCGCATGAACGAGCAGGCCGAAAAATCCGGCGTCGCCTTCGTCGACGCCCTCAAGATCGCGTTGGCGGCGGCCGCGCTGCTCGGGGGCGTGGCCGCGTACTACTGGTTCAAGGACGAGCCGCAGGTGCTGCGCGTCCTGACGGTGCTCGGCGGGCTGATCGCCGGCCTCGCGCTGCTGTACTGGTCGGCGCCCGGCCGCGAGCTGTGGGGCTACGTGCAGTCCTCGCGCGTCGAGCTGCGCAAGATGGTCTGGCCGACGCGCCAGGAGACGATCCGCACGACGGCGGTCGTCTTCGTGTTCGTGCTGGCGCTCGCGGTGTTCTTCTGGCTCGTGGACATGGGCCTCGCCTGGGGCGCGCGCCACGTGACCGGGCAGGGAGGCTGAGATCGTGTCGCTGAACTGGTACGTCGTGCACGCCTACTCGAACTTCGAGCACAAGGTCGCCGCGAGCCTCAAGGAGCGCATCCGCCTCCACGGGCTCGACGAGAAGTTCGGCGAGGTGCTGGTGCCGACCGAGGAGGTCGTGGAGATGCGCGCGGGGCAGAAGCGCAAGAGCGAGCGCAAGTTCTTCCCCGGCTACGTGCTGGTGCAGATGGCGATGGACGACGAGGCCTGGCACCTCGTCAAGGAGACGCCGAAGGTGCTCGGGTTCATCGGCGGCACGCCGGAGAAGCCCGCGCCGATCACGGACAAGGAGGCGAACGCCATCCTGCGCCGGGTCGAGGAGGGCGTCGAGAAGCCGAAGCCGAAGGTGCTGTTCGAGCCCGGCGAGGTCGTGCGCGTCGTGGACGGCCCGTTCAACGACTTCACGGGCGTCGTCGAGAGCGTGAACTACGAGAAGAGCCGCCTGCAGGTCGCGGTGCAGATCCTCGGGCGCTCGACGCCGGTCGAGCTCGAGTTCGGGCAGGTGGAGAAGGTCTGAGGCAACTTCCGGGGAGCCGCGAGGCGCTTGCACCCGGATAGCGAGGAACGATGGCTAAGAAGGTACAGGGCTACATCAAGCTGCAGATTCCCGCGGGCGGGGCGAACCCGAGCCCGCCGGTCGGCCCCGCGCTCGGCCAGCAGGGCGTCAACATCATGGAGTTCTGCAAGCAGTTCAACGCCGCGACGCAGAAGGAGGAGAAGGGCCTGCCGATCCCCGTGATCATCACGGTGTACAGCGACCGTTCCTTCACCTTCGTGCTGAAGACGCCGCCGGCGGCCGTGCTGGTCCGCAAGGCGATCGGCATCGAGAAGGGCTCCGGCACGCCGAACACCAGGAAGGTCGGCAAGATCACGCGCAAGCAGCTCGAGGCGATCGCGAAGCAGAAGATGCCGGACCTCACCGCGGCCGACCTCGACGCGGCCGTGCGCACCATCGCGGGCAGCGCCCGCAGCATGGGCGTCGACGTGGAGGGCACCTGACATGGCCGCCGTGTTCAAGCGCCAGAAGCCCTGGACCGAGCGCGTGAAGCCGGGCCAGGCCTACCCGGTCGACGAGGCGCTCGCGCTCGTCAAGGAATTCGCGAACGCGAAGTTCGACGAGACCGTCGACGTCGCGATCAACCTCGGCATCGACCCGTCGAAGTCGGACCAGCAGGTCCGCGGCTCGACGGTGCTGCCGAAGGGCACGGGCAAGAAGGTCCGCGTCGCGGTCTTCACGCAGGGCAAGAACGCGGACGCCGCGCGCGAGGCCGGCGCCGACGTCGTCGGCATGGAGGACCTCGCCGAGAAGGTGAAGGCCGGCCAGCTCGACTTCGACGTCGTCGTCGCGAGCCCCGACGCGATGCGGGTCGTCGGGCAGCTCGGCCAGATCCTGGGGCCCCGCGGCCTGATGCCGAACCCGAAGGTCGGCACGGTGACGCCGGACGTCGCGGGCGCCGTCAGGAACGCGAAGGCGGGCCAGGTCCGCTACCGCGTCGACAAGGCGGGCATCGTCCACTGCACGATCGGCAAGGCGAGCTTCGAGGCGGGCGCGCTCAAGGAGAACCTGCTCGCGCTGATCGCCGACATCCAGAAGCACAAGCCCTCGACCTCGAAGGGCGTGTTCCTGCAGCGCGTGTCGGTGTCCTCGACCATGGGCCCGGGCGTCGGCGTCGACCGCGCGAGCCTCGGCATTTGACGGGGACTGTCATCCTTTTTCCGCTCTGCGGAAAAAGGTGACTGTCCCCTTTTCAGCAGTTTCGACCGTCCGGGTTGGCGAACCCGGGCCATCGAAGACCGCAGGCGGGGCGACGGCCCCTTAATGGCCGCCTGCGCAGATGGTGGAACCCGAGCCGGCCCGCGCCGGCAGGTCCCACCGCTAGGAGGGTTGGATGGGACTGAGACTGGAAGACAAGCAGGCGATCGTGACCGAAGTGCAGGCCGTTGCGCAGACGGCGCATTCGGTCGTCGCGGCGGAATATCGTGGCCTGACGGTCTCGCAGCTGACGGGGCTTCGCGCACAGGCGCGCCAGGCCGGCGTCTACATGCGGGTCGTCAAGAACACGCTGGTCCGGCGCGCGGTCGCGGGTACGCCGTACGAGTGCATCGCGAAGAGCCTCAAGGGCCCGTTGATCCTCGCGTTCTCCAAGGTCGACCCGGGCGCCGCCGCCCGCGTCGTCAAGGACTTCGCGAAGGCCAACGAGAAGCTGGTGCCGACGCTGGTCGCGCTGGGCGGGCAGGTCTATGCCGCCGCCGAGATCGACCGGGTCGCGAGCCTGCCGACGAAGCCCCAGGCGCTCTCGATGCTGCTCGGCGTGATGAAGGCGCCGGTGACGAAGTTCGTGCGCACGCTGGCCGAGCCGACCGCGAAGCTCGTCCGCACGATCGACGCGGTCAAGGGCGTGAAAGCCGCCTGACCGCCCGGCAAATCGGGTTCTAGGGAAAACATACACATCCGGAGACATGACGATGGCTGCTAGCAAGGAACAGATTCTCGAGGCGATCTCGAACATGACGATCATGGAAGTCGTCGACCTCGTGAAGATGATGGAAGACAAGTTCGGCGTCACCGCCGCGGCCCCGGTCGCGATCGCGGCCGCAGCCGGCGGCGCCGCCGCCGCCCCGGCCGCCGAGGAGAAGACCGAGTTCACCGTGACGCTGAAGGCGTACCCGGCGGACAAGAAGGTCGGCGTGATCAAGGTGATCCGCGAGATCACCGGCCTCGGCCTGAAGGAAGCGAAGGACCTGGTCGAGGGCGCGCCGTCGACCGTCAAGGAAGGCGTGTCCAAGGCGGATGCCGAGAAGTTCAAGAAGCAGCTCGAAGAGGGCGGCGCCCAGGTCGAGGTCAAGTAAGGACCTCCGTGCGAGGGCGTTGCCCCGCAGGCCGCGGCTCCTGACGCGGGCCCGCCGCCTCCCGGAGGGGAGGCGGCGGCGTCCGCGTCCGCGCGTGCGATTGGCTGAACCAGTTTGCAGGTGATGAAGATGGCCTATACGTTCACCGAGAAGAAGCGCATCCGGAAGAGCTTTGGCAAGCGCCAGGGCATCCTGGACGTGCCGCCGCTGCTCGCGATCCAGACGGACTCGTACGCGCAGTTCCTGCAGCTCGACGAGTCGCGCGACCTGCACGCGGAGCTCTCCGCGCACGCGGGCGGCGCCGTCGCGGGCGGCCGCATGCTCTCGGAGGAGCAGGAGCGGGCCATCATCGACCGCCACCTGAAGCGCGCGGGCCTGCACGCCGCGTTCCAGAGCGTGTTCCCGATCAAGAGCTACTCGGGCAACGCGACGCTCGAGTACGTCTACTACTACCTCGGCGAGCCGGTGTTCGACGTGAAGGAGTGCCAGATGCGCGGCCTCACGTACGCCGCGCCGCTGCGCGTCCGCCTTCGCCTGCGCGTCATGGACAAGGAGTCCCCCGGCGCCTCGCGCGTGAAGCGCGCGATCGAGCAGGAGGTCTACCTCGGCGAGCTGCCGCTCATGACCGAGAACGGCACGTTCATCGTGAACGGCACCGAGCGCGTGATCGTGTCGCAGCTGCACCGCAGCCCCGGCGTGATCTTCGACCACGACAAGGGCAAGACCCACAGCTCGGGCAAGCTGCTGTTCCAGGCGCGCGTGATCCCCTACCGCGGCTCCTGGCTCGACTTCGAGTTCGACGCCAAGGACTGCGTGTTCGCGCGCATCGACCGGCGCCGCAAGCTCCCGGTCACGATCCTGCTGCGCGCGCTCGGCTACTCGAACGCCGACATCCTGCGGCTGTTCTTCGACCGCAACACCGTGCACCTGGGCAAGAAGGGCGTCGAGCTCGAGCTCGTGCCCGAGCGCCTGCGCGGCGAGACCGCGATGTTCGAGATCAGCGCGAACGGCAAGGTCATCGTCGAGGAAGGCCGCCGCATCACCGCGCGCCACGTGCGCCAGCTCGAGGAGGCGGGCGTCCGCCGCCTCGCCGTGCCGGTCGAGTACCTGGAGGGCAAGATCCTGGCCCACGACGTCGCCGACCCGTCGACGGGCGAGGTGCTCGCCTCGGCCAACGACGTCCTGACGGCCGCGCTCGTGCAGCGCTTCGTCGAGGCGGGCGTCACCGAGATCGGCACGCTCTACGTGAACGACCTCGACCGCGGCCCGTACGTCTCGGACACGCTGCGCATCGACGCGACCACGACGCGCCTCGAGGCGCTGATCGAGATCTACCGGATGATGCGCCCGGGCGAGCCGCCGACGAAGGATGCGGCGGAGAACCTGTTCCACAACCTGTTCTTCAACCCCGAGCGCTACGACCTGTCGGCGGTCGGCCGCATGAAGTTCAACCGCCGCGTGAACCGCGCGGTGCCGGAGGGCCTGAGCGAGGCCGAGGTCGAGCGCTGGCTCGAGGAGCCGGGCATCCTGTACGACGGCCGCTACTTCTCGACCGTCTCCGAGCAGCGCAAGGACGAGGCCGGCAAGGCGCTCGTCGCCAAGTACGGCGAGGAGATGTCCGACGTCGTCGACGTGCTGCGGACGCTGATCGCGATCAAGAACGGCGACGGCAAGGTGGACGACATCGACCACCTCGGCAACCGCCGCGTGCGCTGCGTCGGCGAGATGGCGGAGGTCGCCTTCCGCATCGGCCTCGTGCGCGTCGAGCGCGCGGTCAAGGAGCGCCTGACGCTCGCCGAGAACGAGGACATCAACCCGCAGGACATGATCAACGCGAAGCCCGTGGCCGCCGCGGTCAAGGAGTTCTTCGGCTCCTCGCAGCTCTCGCAGTTCATGGACCAGAACAACCCGCTGTCCGAGATCACGCACAAGCGCCGCGTGTCGGCGCTCGGCGAGGGCGGCCTGAAGCGCGAGCGCGCCGGGTTCGAGGTGCGCGACGTGCACCCGACGCACTACGGCCGCGTCTGCCCGATCGAGACGCCGGAAGGCCCGAACATCGGCCTGATCAACTCGCTCGCGGTCTACGCCCGCACCAACAAGTACGGCTTCCTCGAGACGCCGTACCGCCGCGTGCGCGACCGGCGCGTGACCGGCGAGGTCGACTACCTGTCGGCGATCGAGGAGAGCGAGTTCGTGATCGCGCAGGCGAACGCGCCGCTCGACGAGAAGGGCCGCTTCACCGGCGAGCTCGTCTCCTGCCGCTACCAGAACGAGTTCACGCTGATGCCGGCGGAGCGCATCGAGTACATGGACGTCTCGCCGCGCCAGATCGTCTCGGTCGCCGCCGCGCTGATCCCGTTCCTCGAGCACGACGACGCGAACCGCGCGCTGATGGGCTCGAACATGCAGCGCCAGGCGGTGCCGACGCTGCGCGCGTCCACGCCGCTGGTCGGCACGGGCATCGAGCGCACGGTCGCGATCGACTCCGGCGTCGCGGTCGTCGCGCGCCGCGGCGGCACGGTCGACTCGGTCGACGCCTCGCGCATCGTCGTGCGGGTCAACGAGGGCGAGGTCACGGCGGGCGAGCCCGGCGTCGACATCTACAACCTCACGAAGTACACGCGCTCGAACCAGAACACCTGCATCAACCAGCAGCCGCTGGTGCGCGTCGGCGACTCGATCGCGAAGGGCGACGTGCTGGCCGACGGCCCGTCGACGCACCTCGGCGAGCTCGCGCTCGGCCAGAACATGCTGGTCGCGTTCATGCCGTGGAACGGCTACAACTTCGAGGACTCGATCCTGATCTCGGAGCGCGTCGTCGAGGAGGACCGCTTCACGACGATCCACATCGAGGAGCTGACCTGCGTCGCGCGCGACACGAAGCTCGGGCCGGAGGAGATCACGGCCGACATCCCGAACGTCGGCGACACGGCGCTCGCGAAGCTCGACGAGGCCGGCATCGTCTTCATCGGCGCCGAGGTCAAGGCGGGCGACATCCTCGTCGGCAAGGTCACGCCGAAGGGCGAGACCCAGCTGACGCCGGAGGAGAAGCTGCTGCGGGCGATCTTCGGCGAGAAGGCCTCGGACGTGAAGGACACGAGCCTGCGAGTGCCCCCGGGCATGGACGGCACCGTGATCGACGTGCGCGTGTTCACGCGCGACGGCGTCGAGAAGGACAGCCGCGCGCTCGCGATCCAGAAGGCCGAGATCGAGAAGGTCCGCAAGGACCTGAACGACCAGCGCCGCATCCTCGAGGACGACCTGTTCTCGCGGCTGCGCGCCGCGCTCGTGGGCGAGACCGCGAGCGGCGGCCCGCGCCGGCTCAAGGCGGGCTCGGCCGTGACGGCCGAGTTCCTCGACGAGCTGCCGCGCGAGGAGTGGTTCGAGATCCGCATGCAGGGCGAGGGCCCGTCGGCGGCCCTCGAGGGCGCGAAGAAGCGCCTCGCCGAGCAGCATCGCGAGTTCGAGCGCCGCTTCGAGGCCAAGAAGGCCAAGATCACGCAGGGCGACGACCTCGCCCCCGGCGTGCTGAAGATGGTCAAGGTGTACCTGGCCGTGAAGCGCCGCGTGCAGCCGGGCGACAAGATGGCCGGCCGCCACGGCAACAAGGGCGTGGTGTCCACGATCGTCCCGGTCGAGGACATGCCCTACCTCGCGGACGGCACGCCGATCGACATCGTGCTGAACCCGCTGGGCGTGCCTTCGCGCATGAACATCGGGCAGATCCTGGAGACGCACCTCGGCTGGGCCGCGCGCGGCCTCGGCCGGAAGATCGGCAAGATGCTCGAGGCCCAGGAGGCGGTCGCGGACCTGCGCAGGCTCCTCGACCGCGTCTACAACGGCACCGGCGGCCAGAAGGAGGACATCGCCTCCCTGAGCGACGCCGAGGTCCTCGAGCTCGCGCGGAACCTGACGGACGGCGTGCCGATGGCGACGCCGGTGTTCGACGGCGCGAGCGAGGCCGAGATCAAGGGCCTGCTCGAGCTCGCGGACCTGCCGGTCTCGGGCCAGACGACGCTGACCGACGGCCGCACGGGCGAGCCGTTCGACCGGCCGGTGACCGTCGGCTACATGTACATGCTGAAGCTGAACCACCTGGTCGACGACAAGATGCACGCGCGCTCGACCGGGCCGTACAGCCTCGTCACGCAGCAGCCGCTCGGCGGCAAGGCGCAGTTCGGCGGACAGCGCTTCGGCGAGATGGAGGTGTGGGCGCTCGAGGCCTACGGCGCCTCCTACACGCTGCAGGAGATGCTGACCGTCAAGTCCGACGACGTGAACGGCCGCACCAAGATGTACAAGAACATCGTGGACGGCAACCACTCGATGGACGCGGGCATGCCGGAGTCCTTCAACGTGCTGGTCAAGGAAATCCGCTCCCTCGG
>DASSUY010000154.1:0-6034 GCA_035706525.1 Steroidobacteraceae bacterium | reverse complement strand
GTGAGCTTGTCGCCGTCCTGCGAGAAATTCAGCGTTACTTCGGCGGGCAGCGAGCGGCAGATGTCGAGGAGCTTCCGGCCCGGCACCGTGATACGCCCGTCGGTGCCCGACTTGATGGGCGCGCTCGCGACCAGCTCGACTTCCAGGTCCGTCGCGGTCACCGAGAGTTTTCCCTGCTCGGCGGACAGGAGGAGGTTCGCGAGGATCGGCATTGTCTGCCGTCGCTCGACGACGCCGATGACGGACTGGAGGGCCGCGAGCAGGCTTTCGCGTTCGGCGCTGAATTTCATCGGTGCACCTGAAGTGACTGGACGTTCTTCTCTTGCAGGAATCATGTTTCTTATGACTGTAGTGGTTTCAGAGCGGCGCATTTTCCGTGGATAAGCACGAAAAAGCGACGGCCGGAAAGGGCTTGCGCGAAGCACGACCCCGTGCGCAAACCGTCCGGTGCCTATGCTACCCCTGTGGAACCGCTGTGGAGCGAATCGCGCCCCACGGCACCCCACACATTATCCACATCAGCTCGTCAGGATTCGCAAGAGGTTGAGGTAATCCTCGCTGGCGCGGCGCTCGATCTCGCGCAGGTCCTTCACGCGCTCGCAGGCGTGCATCACGGTCGTGTGGTCGCGGCCGCCGAAGGCGTCGCCGATCTCCGGGAGGCTGTGGTTCGTGAGCTCGCGCGCGAGCGCCATCGCGACCTGGCGCGGCCGCGCGATGGAGCGGCTGCGGCGCTTCGAGAGGAGGTCCGCGACGCGGATCTTGTAGTACTCGGCGACGGTCTTCTGGATGTTCTCGATGGTGACGAGCCGCTCCTGGGCCGCGAGCAGGTCCTTCAGCGCCTCGCGGGCGAGTTCCAGGGAAACGGGCCGGCCGGTGAAGCGCGAGGTCGCGAGCACGCGCCGCAGCGCTCCCTCCAGTTCGCGGACGTTCGAGCGGATCCGCTTGGCGATGAAGAAGGCGACTTCCTCGGGTAATTCGCCGCCCGCGGCCTGCGACTTGGCCATGAGGATCGCGACGCAGGTCTCGAGCTCCGGCGGCTCGATCGCGACCGTGAGCCCCCAGCCGAAGCGCGACTTCAGCCGCTCCTCGAGGCCGGTGACCTCCTTCGGGTAGCGGTCGCAGGACAGGATGATCTGCTGCTGGCCCTCGAGCAGCGCGTTGAAGGTGTGGAAGAACTCCTCCTGCGACTGCGTCTTGCCCGCGAAGAACTGGATGTCGTCGATGAGGAGCGCATCCAGCGTCCGGTAGGTCTGCTTGAACTCGTTGATGGCGTTGTGCTGCAGCGCCCGCACCATCTCGCTCACGAAGCGCTCGCTGTGCACGTAGGCGATGCGCGCGCCGGGATTCCGCTCGCGGATCAGGTTCCCGATGGCGTGCATCAGGTGCGTCTTGCCGAGGCCGACGCCACCGTAGATGAATAGCGGGTTGTAAGCCTGCCCGGGGTTCTCGCCGACCTGGTGCGCGGCGGCGCGCGCGAGCTGGTTGCTCTTGCCCTCGACAAAGCTCGCGAACGTGAATTCAGGGTTGAATCGGCTGCCTATGACCTGCAGTTCCCGCGGCTTTGCACTGGAAACACTGGGATTCCTGGGCTCCTCGACCTGGGGGGCGTCCACGGGGCGTGAGCCGATGTCGAGGCGAACCCGCGGCTGGCCGCCCTGGCCTGCGACACTCACGAGTTCGGTGATGCGGCTGAAGAGGTTCTTCTCGATCCAGGAGACGACGAAGCGGTTCGGCGCGAGGAGCTGCAACTCGCCGTCGCGCTCGACGGCCTGCAGCGGCCGGACCCAGGTGTTGAATTGCTGCTCGGGGACCTCGTTCTCGAGATGCCGGAGACAGTGATGCCACAACGTGCCCTGCACGAGCCGTTCCCCGCGTGTTGTTGTCGAAGCCGGAAGGGGTCCGAGTCTACGGTGGCGACATCGCTCGCGCCAGAGTTATCCACAAGCCCGCGCGGTTGACAGGATGGAGGCGCCTCCGTAACCTTGCCGCCCTTTGCAGCGTCTGTTGTCCCTTTAATTTCAAAGGTTTGGGATCATGGCCACGAAGCGCACCTACCAGCCCTCCAAGTTGAAGCGCAAGCGCACGCACGGCTTCCGCGCGCGCATGGCCACGAAGAAGGGACGCCAGGTCCTGAAGCGCCGCCGCGCGAAGGGCCGCAAGCGCCTCGCCGTCACCGAAAAGCGCTGACAGGCGACGATACGTCCCGGCGTCTCGGACTGACTGCCTGCCATAAACTCCATACCGCGGCCGAGTTCGAGCGCGCGCGCCGAGGGCGCGACCGTCACACCGATGCCTTGTTCGTCGTCCAGTGCAGCCAGAATGACGTCGGAACCGCGCGACTCGGCATGGCCGTCAGCACGAAGAACGCGGGCAACTCCGTTTCCCGCAACCGCATCCGCCGCCTGATCCGGGAATCCTTCCGCATGCACCGCCTCGAACTGCCCGCGCTCGATTTTCTCGTGACCGCGCGGCCGGCCGCGGCCAGCGCGGAGAATCGCGCCGTCTTCGAGAGCCTCGCCGGCCTCTGGCAGCGCGTGAAGGCGAAGCCATGACGCGCCTGGCCCGGTTGCCGGTGCAGCTCTACCGCTGGTTCCTCTCGCCTTGGCTCGGGCGGCAATGCCGCTTCGAGCCGAGCTGCTCGGCCTATGCACTGGAAGCAATCGAGAAGCACGGGGCGATCCGCGGTTACGGGCTGGCCCTGCGCCGGATCTGCCGCTGCCATCCCTTCGGCGCGGCGGGCTACGACCCGGTGCCGGAGAAGGCTCAACGGGCATGACCTCCCAGATCCGCATCGTCCTCTGGATCGCCTTCGGCGTCCTGCTCTGGCTGAACCTCCAGGCCTGGACGAAGGATTACGCGCCAGTGGCGCCACCGGCGCCGCCGCCCACGGACGCCCAGCCGGCGACGCCGGGACCGAGCGCGCAGGACGGGCTCTCGGCGGAGCTGCCGAGCGTCACCGGCGAGGCGACGCCGCCGCCCGCGGCCCCGGCCGCCCCGGCGCCGGAGGCGGGCTCGATGTCCGCCGAGGTCGCGAATGCCGGCCGGGTCCGGATCGTCACCGACGTGCTCGACGTCGAGGCGAGCCTCGCCGGCGGCGAGCTCATCCGCGCCGACATCCGCCAGTACCCGCTGCATAAGAACGACCCGACGACGCCGGTCCGGCTCTTCAATATCGACTCGGAGCAGACGCAGTTCCTGTTCCAGTCCGGACTCACGACGGGGGAGGCGGGCCGGCAGGAGCCGAACCACAAGGCGCTCTTCCGGAGCGCCGCCGCCCGCTACGAGCTGAAGCCGGGCGAGGACACCCTCGCCGTGCCCCTCACCTGGACCGACGGCGCGGGCCTCACGGTCACCAAGACCTTCGTGTTCCACCGCGGCGGGTATCGCGTGGACCTTCGCTACCACGTGACGAATGCGACCGCCGCGCCGGTGAAGCTCGCTTCCTACACCCAGCTCCTGCGTCACTCCGCGGGCAACAAGCGCTCGATGTGGGACCCGGAGACCTATTCCTTCCGCGGGCCCGCGTACTGGAACGGCACGCGCTATCGCAAGCTCGACATCGAGGACGAGGACGACGCGGGCCTTTCCGAGTCGGTGACCGGCGGCTGGATCGCGGCCCTGCAGCACCACTTCGTCGCCGCGGTCGTGCCGTCGCCGCGCGACGCCTACCAGTTCGAGCTGCGCGTGCAGGACCTCGACTTCCTGTTCCGGGCGGTGGGCCCCGCGCACACGGTGCCCGCGAACGGGACCGCGGAGTTCGCCGAGACGCTCTTCGTCGGCCCGAAGCTGCAGGCGCAGCTGAAGGCGACCGGTCCCGAGCTCGACCGCACCGCCGACTACGGAAAGCTCACGATCCTCGCGCGGCCGCTCTTCTGGCTGCTGTCGAAGATCTACGATTTCATCGGCAACTGGGGCTGGACGATCGTCATCGTCACGTTCCTGATCAAGCTCGCGTTCTACAAGCTCGCGGAGACGAGCGGGCGCTCGATGGCGAAGATGAAAGCCGTCGCGCCGCGCATCAAGGCCGTGCAGGAGCGGCACAAGGACGACCGCCAGGCGCAGGCGGCCGCGATGATGGAGCTCTACAAGCGCGAGAAGATCAATCCGGTCGCAGGCTGCCTGCCGATGCTCGTGCAGGTGCCGTTCTTCCTCGCCTTCTACTGGGTGCTGCTCGAGAGCGTCGAGATGCGCCAGGCCCCGTTCATGGGCTGGATCCAGGACCTGTCCTCGCGCGACCCGTACTTCATCCTGCCGATCCTGATGGGCGCGGCGATGTACTTCCAGTACAAGCTGAACCCGACGCCGCCCGACCCCGTGCAGGCGAAGGTCTTCGCCTTCATGCCGGTCGCCATGACCTTCATGTTCATGTGGTTCCCGGCGGGCCTCGTGCTGTACTGGCTGACGAACACCGTGCTCTCGATCGCGCAGCAGTGGAAGATCAACCGCTCGATCGAGGCCGAGGCGAAGAAACGGGGCAGCTGACCGCCGCATGGAGACGATCCGCACGGAATCGCTCGGCCGCCGCTACCGGATGGGGCAGTCGACGATCCATGCGCTCAAGGGCGTCAGCCTCGTCGTGAACCGCGGCGAATACGTCGCGATCATGGGCCCCTCGGGCTGCGGCAAGTCGACGCTGATGAACATCCTCGGCTGCCTCGACGCGCCGGACGAGGGCCGCTACTGGCTGAACGGCCAGCCCGTCTCGGAGCTCTCCGACACGGCGCTCGCCCACCTTCGCAACCGCGAGATCGGCTTCGTGTTCCAGGCCTTCGCCTTGCTGCCGCGGCTGACGGCGCTCGCGAACGTCGAGATGCCGCTCATCTACGCGGGGATCCCGGCGGCGGAGCGGCACCGCCGCGCGAAGGATGCGCTCGCGCGCGTCGGCCTCGCCGAGCGGGTCGCGCACCTGCCCGCGGAGCTCTCGGGCGGGCAGCGCCAGCGCGTCGCCATCGCGCGGGCCCTCGTCACGGAGCCCGCGATCCTCCTCGCCGACGAGCCGACCGGCAACCTGGACACGACGACCGGCGCGGAGATCCTCGCGCTCTTCGACGCCCTGCACCGGGCCGGCAACACGATCGTCCTCGTGACCCACGAGCGCGCGGTGGCTGAGCGCGCCGGGCGAACGATTCGCCTGCGCGACGGTCTCGTGGTGAGCGACACGCCGAACGGAGGCGCCCATGCGGCGGCTTAGGATCACGGTCGCCGCGGCGGGGCTCGCGCTGCTCGCCGCCTGCGGCGCGCGCGAGGCCACCGCGCCCGCCTACGACACGGTGAAGGTCACGCGCGGCGACCTCGAGGTCACCGTCGAGGCCTCCGGCAGCATCGAGCCGGTCGCGACCGTCGAGGTGAAGTCGAAGGCGTCCGGCGAGATCCTCGAGTTGAACGCCGAGATCGGCGACACGGTGGAGGCCGGCAAGCTCCTCGTGCGCATCGACCCGCGCACGCCCCGGAACCTCGTGGACCAGGCGCAGGCGGAGCTGAACGCCGCCCTGCAGCGCGAGAAGACGGCGAAGACGCAGCTCGAGCGCGGCCAGCAGCTCGTCGCGAACGCCTGGATCAACCAGTCGGAACTCGACGCCCTCGAGCTCGAGGTCACGAACACCCATGCCGCGGCGGTCGCCGCCCGGGTCGCGCTCGAGAACGCGCGCATCGGCCTCGAAGACACCGAGGTGCGCGCGCCGTCCTCCGGCACGATCCTGACCCGCCTCGTGGAGCGCGGCCAGGTGATCTCCTCCCCGACGCGCGATGTCGGCGGCGGCACCGTGATCCTCACCATGGCCGACCTCACGCACGTCCGGGCGCGCGTGCGCGTGGACGAGACCGACATCGGCAAGCTCGCGCCCGGCATCTCCGCGCGCGTCCAGGTCGCGGCCTTCCCGGGCCGCGAGTTCGAGGGAAAGATCGAGAAGATCGAGCCGCAGGCGATCGTCGAGCAGAACGTCACGATGTTCGCCGTGCTGATCGACATCCCGAACGAGGACCGGCTGCTCAAGCCCGGCATGAACGTGGACGCGGTCTTCGACGTCGCCTCACG
>DASSUY010000153.1:0-4826 GCA_035706525.1 Steroidobacteraceae bacterium | reverse complement strand
GGCCCGGAGACCGACCGCTCGGAGGCGGAGTTCCAGAAGTACGGGCGTAACCGCCTTGCCGAGGGCAAGCTCCCGGCGTGCGCGGAGATGTGCTCGACCAAGGCGCTGCTGGGCGGCGACGGCGACGTCATCGCCGACATCTACCGCGAGCGCGTCACGCGGCGCGGCAAAGGCTCTGAGGTCTGGGGCTGGGGAACGGCTTACGGACAGGCGCCGCGGCGATGAGAGTCTTCATCCTTGCGATCACCCTCCTCGGCCTCGCCGCCTGCAGCGAAGTCGAGGAGCAGCGAAAGTACCAGGGCAAGGCGGATACGCCTGCATGGGGCGACGGCGACCGGGACCAGTGGGAACGGGCGATCAAGGCCCGCCAGCTGACGCAGAACGAATACCGACGGATGTACTGATCATGAAGCTTCTCTTCGCGCTTGCCTGCAGCCTGCTGATCGCCGCCCCCGTCCTTGCCGATACCGGCGTCGAGCAGCAGCGCCGCCAGCAGCTCACGCAGCCGGGCAACAACGCGCCGGTCTGGCGCGACGTACGCGCGGGCAAGGCGCACTACACGACCGACAAGGGCCGAGAGGCCGGCGTGCTGGTGCAGTCGGCCGGCGAGACCTGGCGGCAGATCCGCAACGGCCCCGTGACGTTCTACGGCGGCTGGCTCCTAGTGCTGGTGGCGGCGGCGATCCTCGCCTTCTACTTCACCAGGGGCCCGCTCAAGCTGCACGGCAAGCCGACCGGGCGGCGCATCGCGCGCTTTGGGAGCTTCGAGCGCTTCGTCCATTGGTCGACCGCGATCAGCTTCTGCGTCCTCGGCCTCTCCGGGCTGGCGATGCTCTTCGGCAAGCACGTGCTCCTGCCCGTGTTCGGCTACGGCGCTTTCGGCTGGCTCGCGGCGGCGTCGAAGGGGCTGCACAATTTCATCGCCCCGCTTTTCATCGTCTCGGTGCTGGCAATGGTCCTGCTGTTCGTCAAGGACAACCTTTTCCGCCGGTACGACCTGCAGTGGCTGGGCCGCGCCTGGGCAGTGATGGCGCGCGGCGAGCACGTGCCGACGGGCCGCTTCAACGCCGGCGAGAAGGTCTGGTTCTGGCTCGGAGTCGTGGTCCTCTCGGTCATCGTCACCTGGAGCGGCCTCGTCCTGCTCTTCCCGAACTTCGACCAGACGCGCGCGGTGATGCAGGAAGCGTGGATCTGGCACGCGTGCGCGGCGCTCGCCTACGTAGCGCTGTCGCTCGGCCACATCTACCTCGGCACCATCGGCGTCGAGGGCTCCTACGAGGCGATGCGCAGCGGCAGCGTCGACGAGACCTGGGCGAAGGAGCACCACGCCCTCTGGTACGAGGAAACGTCCGGCTCCAAGGAGAAGACATGGACCAGGAAGCCTTCAACCTCGGCATCCTGAAGGCCCCTGCTCCCTCGTTCGACGAGCCGCTCGAGATGCTCGCCGCCTGCCACGAGCGCATCGAAGCGCAGCTCGGCACGCTGGAGCGCCTGGTGCGGCACCTTCCCCGCCGCGGCTGCGACGCGGACGCGCGCGCGGCGGCCGCGGCGGTCCTGCGCTACTTCGACACCGCGGGCATGCTGCACCACCAGGACGAGGACCGCGACCTGTTTCCGCTGCTCCGCGCACGCGCCGCGGCGCGCGGCCGCGCCGGTATCGCCGCGGCGACCGAGGAGCTCGAGCGCGAGCACGCCACCATCGAGTCGCAGTGGCGCCGGCTGCGCCGGCGCCTGCTCGCCATCGGCGAAGGCGAAGGCCGGCTCGATCCGGAAGAAGTGGCGCGCTTCGCCTGGCTGCAACGCCGCCACATCGACCGCGAGACCGCGGCGCTGCTGCCGTTCGCCCGCGAGGCGCTCGAGGCCTCCGACCGCGCCGACCTCGGCATGCGCATGGCCGCGCGGCGCACCGCCGCGGCCAGGCAGTAAGAATCGCTACGCCGAGAAGCTCTCGCCGCAGCCGCAGCTCTGGCGCGCGTTGGGATTGTCGAAGCGGAGCTTGCGCGCCAGCCCTTGGTGCGCGAGGTCGACGAGCGTGCCCTGCACGTAAGGCAGGCTCAGCGGGTCGACCGCGATGCGCACCGGCCCCGCTTCGAAGACGGCGTCGTCGGCCGCGACCGAGAGCGCGGGCTCGACGCGATAGCGCAGGCCCGAGCAGCCGGCCGGGACGACGGCGAGCCGCACGGCGACCGCGCCGGGATGCCTCGCAAGCTGCGCGGCGAAGTGCGCTCCGGCGCGCGGCGTGACCTTCACCGTCCCGGCAACGCCCACCGCGAGCGCCTCGAGCAACGGGATTTCCACTTCCACGTCTCCCGCGCCGGTGGCCTGGCAGGCAAGCCGGGCGCCCGCCTCGTGGGCGAAGGATCGGTCGAGCATGTCGAGCTCGTCCTCGCTCGCCGGCTCGAGGGCTTCGGCGCCCCGGCGCACCACGAGGCGGCAGGCGCCGCAGGCGAGCGTGCCTTCGCAGTCGTGCGCGATCTCGACGCCTTGGGCGAGCAGCGCTTCCAGAAGTGTCCCGCTCCCCGAGAGGGTCAATGCGCGGCGTTGCGTGTCCACGTCAGTAGGACAGCGCGGACGGGGCAGCGTTCCTAGGCGCTCTCGGGCTGGTACGGCACGGCGATGATGCGGTACCGGTGCGTCTCGCCGCTCGGCAGCTTCCAGTCGATCGACTGGCCGACCCGCAAGCCGAGCAACGCAGTTCCCACCGGCACCAGAACCGAGATCTTCCCGGCGTCGATGTCCGCCTCGCGCGGGTAGACGAGCGTCACTTCCCGCCGCTCGCCGGTCGTCTCGTTCTCGAACACGACCCGCGAGTTCATCGTCACGACATCGCGGGGGATTTCCCCGCGCGGCACGACGACTGCCCGGGCGAGCTCCTCTTCGAGCCTGGGGAACCTGCCGCCCTCCGCGTCCACGAGGCGGGAAAGGACGTCCAGGTCCTCGTGCGTGAGGTAGATGCGGGAATGCTCGGCCATCTCGGGCGACGATAGCACGGCCGCCGGGCCCATTGCATTCCGCAACTTCGCTTCCAGCCCTAGCCGCCGGGCACGGCCTGGACCTCCTCGAGCCGCGACGCGGCGACGACGGCCGTCGCCGCCATCATCGCGAACAGGACGAGCACGGCGCCGATGCCGAAGAGCTGCGCGATGACGCCGAACACGCCGCCCGCCAGGAGCAGGACGCCCACCACCGAGTTGCTGAGCGCGGTGTAGGTGGCGCGGCTGTCGAGGTCGGCCATGTCGACGACGTGCACCGAGCGTCCGAGCCGCACGCCCTGGTGCGCGATCATGAGCGCGAACAGCATCGCCGGCAGGAACGGCGCGGCGCTCGCCTCGCCCGGCATTGCCAGCGCCGTCCATGCCGCGACGGCATTGCAGACCGCGGCCAGGGCGGCCGCGTACATCAGCACCTGCCGGCTCGAGCGGTCGGCGAGCCGGCCCCAGACATGGGAGCTCGCCAGCCCCGCGAGCGCGGAGGCCATCAGGAAGAGGCCCAGCGTGCCCAGGCCGCCGGCCTGGCGCTCGCCGCTGAGGGCGACGTAGAAGGGCGGGGCCAGCGCGGTCGAGAGCAGCAAGGCGCGCGTCGCAATGAGCTGCCGCAACCGCGCGTCGCTGCGCAACAGCCCGAGTTGCGCCACGACCGCCGCGAGGCCGTTGATTCCGCCTTCGCTCGCTCCGGGATACTCGCGGATCGAATGGAAGACGGCCGCCGCCAGCAGCCAGGCCATGCCGCCGAGGACGACGGTGCCCGCGACGACCGGCACGGTGAGCGGGATCCAGCCCGTCGAGTATCCCGCCGCGACGAGCAGCGTCGTCGCCGCGGCGATGCTTCCCGCGGTTCCGCTGACCGAGCCGCGCCGTCCCTTGTCCACCGTCTTCGCCAGCACGTCCTTGTGGCTGATCGAGCAGAGGCTGCGCCCGAGCGCGAAAGCCGTGATCAGGCCCAGGGCGGCGAGGCCGGCGGCAAGGCCCGAGAGCGTCAGGCCGACCACGCCGAATCCGATGATGGCAAGGCCCTGCGCGATGCTGCCCGCGACATAGACGGTCTTGCGGATGCTCAGCCGCCGTATTCGCGCCGAGATCACGAGTTGCGGCAGCATGGCGAGCGATTCGCGCAGCGGCACCAGGAGGCCGACCGTCCACGTCGGCGCGCTCACGGCATCCAGGAGCCAGGCGAGCACGAGCTTGGCGTCGGCGAGCCCTTCTCCGGCCCTCGCCAGGCTGAGCGAGGCGACCTGCCGGCCGTAGTTATAGGGCTGCTCGCGACAGGCGGAGTCCGGGAGGTCGCGGCAGACCTGCGCCAGCTCGTCGTCGCCGACCAGGACGCCTCGAAGATCGCGCGCATCCATCGATGCTCGCGATCGTATCTCAGGCTAGCGCTGCGGCCGCGAGCGGCGCCTCCGCGGCGTACAGGACCATCTCGGCGACGTTCGCGACGTGGCGCGCGACGCGCTGCAGGGAGCCGGCGGCGTCGGCCAGCCGGAACACCGCCGGAAGCACCGCGGGGTCTCCCGTCGCATGCGCGAGCATCGAGCGCATGGCGTCTTCCTGCAGCACGCCGGCGGCGGCTGCGCCCGGGATGACCTTGCGGGCGAGCGAGGTGTCGCTGCGCGCGAGCGCGCGCAGGGTCTCGGCGAGCATGCTGCGCACGAGCTCGACCATCGGAGAAAGACCTTTCTCGAGCAGCGCGGCGGGCAGCCCCGGCGCGGACGAGTCGCGGGCGATCTCGACCGCGCAGTCGCCGATTCGCTCGAGCTCGGTCGCGATGCGCATCGCCGCGACGATGGCGCGCAGCTCGGCCGCCCGCGGCTGGGTGCGTCCGAGCGCGAC
>DASSUY010000152.1:0-6401 GCA_035706525.1 Steroidobacteraceae bacterium | reverse complement strand
GGCCTGCGCGGGCCCGTCGCCGTCGCGCTCGACCACGGCGCGCCGCTCCGCTTCGTTGCGGCCCATGAACGAGAAATTCTCGGGCAGCACGGCGAGGCAGGCGCCCCGGTCGCGCGCGAGCCGCAGGAGCCGCGCGACGGTCTCGAGATTCTTGCCGACGTCGGCGAGCGAGGTCATCTGGACGGCGGCGACGACGGGGTGGCTCATGGCGCCTCCGGGGCCGTCACGGCGGACGCCGGCGCAGGGGCGCCGGCTGCGCGGTCGTCCTTCAACTCGCGTGCTTCGATGCGCTTCACCTGCGGATCATCCCAGCTTCCGGTGATCCTGTAATAGCCCCTCGTGACGCCCTTGAGGGGTTCCTTGAAGACCTGCGAGAAGAGCAGGAGCGCCGCGCCCACCACCGGGCCGCCCGCCAGTGCCCCGGCGACGCCGAGGGAGGCGCCGAGCTGGCCGGTCACCACGGCCGTCTGGTCGTAGGTGCGCGCCTTCAGGTTGGTATGGCCCGCGATGCCGATCTCGGCCGCCGAGCCGCGCAGCGTCAGGTTGTCCGTGTAGGCGTCGCCGTCGGCCAGGCGGAAGGTTCCGGTCAACGTGTCGAAGGCGAGGCCCTCGCCGGTCAGGTCGTCGAAGTCGAGCGCGAGGCGGCGCTTCAGGTGCGCGAGGTTCATGAGGCCGAACACGCGGCCGGCCCCCGGCTCGACGGAAGCCAGCTGCCCGTCGGCCGCGGACATCTCGACCCGGCCCGAGAGCCGCTCGAGGGCCCTGGCCTCGGGAGGGCCCGGCCAGCTGAGGCGCGCGGACAGGTGGCCCTTCTCACCCTCCACCTGCGACCCGAGCTGCATCGCCGTCATGAAGGCCTTGACGTCGTTCGTCGTCATCTCGAAATCGAGCGTGCAGGCCGCGCCCCTCGCGCCGACGAGCCAGCTGCCGCGTCCCTCGGCGCTGAAGGCCGGGTGCTTCATCGTGAACCGGTTGAGCGTCATTCCCGCCGTGCCGCGCGACAGCTCCGCGTCGACGGCGCCGAAATGGCGGCCGTCCGCCACGAGATCCCCGAGCCTCACGCGGATCGCGGGAAGCTTCCGGGGGTCCGGGTCCGGCCGCGACCCGAAGCCCGCCGCTCGCTCACCCAGCCGCAGGCGGTCGAGCTCGATCACCATCGGGACTTCGCCGGGGAAGGCGTATGGCACGGCGAGGTGACCGCTGACCGCCTCACCATCGACCGTCACGTCCCAGGCGCGGTTGCCCGGGCGCAGCCGGCCGCTCAGCCGGCCTAACTCGTAACCGATGGCCTCGAACCGGTCGACCGTCAGGTCGGCGCCGGCAAACCATTCCTGGATCGGCCGCCCCCGCGTGGCGCCCCAGTCGAGGTCGAGCAGTTTCGTGAGGCTCGCGCGCTCGAGACGGCCCGTCAGGCGCAACCCCGGCGACTGCGGCATTACGGCCGGTGCATCGCCGCCGAAGGCGACGATCCCGCGTTCGAGCGGGGCACTGCCCGCTTTTCCGCGCCACTGCAGCAACGCGTGGATATCCGGGCCGAGGCTCGCCTCGATGCGCGGCCCGCTGCCGCTGCCGCCGTCAAAGCTCGCAAGAAGGTCCAGCTCGCGCGAGGCGCCCGCGGGCTTGTCGAAGGGCTCCGGCAACGTCGATGCGAGGCCGCGCAGGTCGCTCGTGAGCTGCACCGTCCCGCGAGCGGGAACTTTCGGGTCGACATTGCGCAGGACGTCGAGCGTCCCGCGCCAGTCGGCCGTGCCCGTGAGACCGGCGTTGCGCGGCAGGCGGGCGATCGGCTGCAGGGCCGCGCCCTGCAGGCTCCCTTGCGCACGCAGGATCGTCCGGAGGTTGCCGCCCGCGAGCGGCGTCGTCGTGATCGAGGCCTTCCACGGGCCGCCGAGCGCGCGGCCTGCGAGCGCCGGAGCCTGTATTTCCCGGTTGCGGACCCAGAGCCCGCCCTCGACGTCGTTCGCCTCCACCGGCTGGCCGCGGAGCCTCAGGTTCACGCCTTCCAGCATCGCCTGCACCGTGACGACGCGCCGGTCGAACTGCTTGATCGGCAGCACCAGTGCGGCCACCGCCTTAACCGGTCCGGAGCCCGAGAGGTCGGCGAACAGGGCCCCCAACGACGGGGCGAGCGGCGTCGCCTGCAGCATGCGGATCACGCGGCCCGCATCGGTCTCCGCGCGGCCGCGCGCCGCGAAGATGGCCTCGCGCAGGTCGCCGCTCTGCACCTCCCCGTCCGTGAACGGCACGCCGCCGACGCTGCCCCGGCTCGCCGTCGCATGCAGCGCCGGGCCGTCGAACTGGAAGTCCGACTCGACGCCCTTCAGTTCCGGCCAGCCCGCGGCGTAGAAGAGGTCGATGCCGGTCGCGTGGCCGCTCACCCGGAAGACGCCCTGGCCCTCGCGATACGGAAAGCCCTTCGTCGGCCCGGTGATCGAAACCTCCGCCTTCGTCACGCGCCCGGCGCGGAAGGCGGCATCCAGCCACCGGACCGCCTTCGGAGAAAGCCGGTTCACCTGGAGGTAGCGCCAGAGCTGCGTCACGTCGAAATCCTCGGCGGTCGCGCTCACGTCCATCAGCGGCGCGTCGTCGGGCCGCAGCAGCAGGCGCAGCTTGCCGCGGGCGATCCCGTGGCCGCTGTCGGCGACGGCGTCGTCCAGCCAGAGCCGCACGCCGTCACCGAAACGCTGCCACTCGAGGCGCGCGTCGGCGCGCACGACAGGCGCCGTCGCGCGCCACTGCTGCGGCCAGTCGATGGATGCATCGCGCGTCGCGACCTGCACGATGCCGCCGCCACCGCGTCCATCGAGCGAGCCGTCGAAGCCGGCGAAACCCGCGGCCTTGCCGTAGGGCGCGAGGCCGACGTCCGCGAACCGGAGCCGCCCACGGATGTCCGGCAGCTTCCCGGCGCCGGCATCGGCCACCTCGACGTCGAGGTCGAAGACCTCGCCGCGCGGCGCGAGCGCGAGGATGCGCTCCCGCAGCGCGCCGGGCGGCAGGAGGTCTGCGAGTACGGCGAGGTTCTCGATGCGCAGGTACCCGGCCCGCGCGGACACCGAGGCGATCCGGCCGTCCTTCCGCGTCAGGCGCGCCGCGAGATCCGTCGGGCGCCAGGGAGCCCCGGGACGCGACAATTCGAGGCGCTCCGCCTCCAGCGATACGGTCGTGTCGTCCCGCTGCAGGCGGAGCTCGCCGGCGACGCGCGAGAACGCGCGCGGCGAGCCGGCCGCGCGGAAATCGCGCAGGTCCGGCTCGAGCCGGAGGCTCGTGAGCTCCCGCCCGCGGCCGCGCAGCCCCACGAGGACCGAGCCGCGCCCCGCGGACGGCGCGCGGATGCTGTCGGGCAGCAGGGCCGACCATTCCCCGAGGTCCAGGCCGTGTGCGTCGACGCGCGCGCGCCATGCGACTGCCTCGAAGTCGGCAAGGTCCCCGACGGCCTCTCCCTCCAGGTCGATGAACTGCCCGAGGTGCCTCGGCAGGTCGACGCGGCCGGTGAGGCGGATCTCGTTTCCCTTTCGCCGCACGTCGAGGTCCGCGCCCGTCAGCTGGAAGTGCCCCTGCCTCGCGCGCAGGTCCAGCACGTCGAGGACCGCGTCGGTCACCGCAAGATGCCCGCGCGGCAACCGGTCGAGCGTGAGCGGCGCGCGGTCGGCGTCCGGGCGCCGGAGCGCAGACTGTCCGACGAGCCGGATCGCGCCGTCGGGCAGGATCACGAAATTGAGGCGCGGGTGCACGAACACGACGCGCGCGACCTCGAGCCGGCGATACCAGAGCGTGCGCGGGATCGAAAGGCCGACGCGCCCCGCGTCCGCCGTCATGAGCGGCTCGTCTCCCGCCTCGGGCAGGACGCGCGCCCCGCGGAAGACGACCTCGGGGCCGTAGCGCCCGATGCGCGCGTGGACCGACTCGAATTCCAGCCGGAGGCCCGTCGCCTCGTGCAGGCGCGCGACGACCCGTTCCTGGTAACCCGGCAGGAGGTCGATGGCGAGGCGGAAGGCGCCGATGCCGAGCGCGAACAGGAGCGCCGCGAGCCCGACGAGGCCGGCGGTCCAGCGCCAGAGCCGCTGCAGCCGCGAATTCCAGGAAGTCATGGGCGGACGCGCAAAGGGAGGCTCACCGGTTGGACAAGGCCGGGAACGCGCCCGTTCCGGCCATCAGCGGCGCTGCCAGCGGCTGACGCCCGCGGCGTCGAGGAGCGCCGCGGCCTCGAACAGCGGCAGGCCCATGACGCCCGAAAAGCTGCCTTCGAGCCGCGCGACGAACACGGCGCCGAGGCCCTGGATGGCGTAGGCGCCGGCCTTTCCCGCCGGTTCGCCGCTGGCCCAGTACCGGCGGCACTCCTGCTCGGATATCGGCCGGAAGGTCACGGCACTTCGGTTCAGCGCCTGCGAAAGCCCGCCGCCGCTCCACAGCGCGAGCGCCGTGAAGACCTCGTGGGTCCGGCCCGCGAGCGCCGTGAGCATGTCGACGCAGTCGTCCTCGCCCTCGGGCTTGCCGAACAGGCGGCCGTCGAGCGCGACGGTCGTATCCGCGGCGAGCACCGGGCATTGCGGCGCGGAGCCCTGCCTGCCTGCGACGGCCTGCGCCTTGGCGGCCGCGAGGCGCGTCACGTAGTCGGCGGGCGGCTCGCCGGCGATCGGCGTTTCGTCGATGTCGGCCGGCACGACGCGGTGGCGCACTCCGATCTGGTCGAGCAGCTGGCTTCGGCGGGCGGAGGCGGAAGCGAGCAGGATGGCGTCATGGCCCATTGAGCCGCGAGGATAGCCGAAGGCCGTTCCTCAGGCGCGATGGTAGGGATGCCCGACCAGCAGGCTGTGCGCGCGATAGAGCTGCTCGGCGACGAGGATGCGCACGAGGCCGTGAGGGAACGTCAGCGGCGACAGCGACCAGCGGAAATCCGCCTGTTTCGAGAGACCCGCGTCGAGCCCGTCCGGGCCGCCGACCAGGAGGGCGAGGTCCTTTCCCGACGCCATGCGCGCCGACAGCCACTGCGCGAGCGCCGGCGTCGCCATCGCCTTGCCGCCGACCTCGAGGGCGACGACGTAGTCGCCTCGGCCGAGCGCCGCGCGCATGCGCTCGGCCTCGCGCGCGAACGGGATCTCGAGCAGCTCGAACTTGAGGCCGCGGCCGAAGCGCTTCGCGTATTGCGCGACGCCGGCGTCGATCCAGTCAGGCAGGCGGGTGCCGGCCGCGATCAGCCGGATCTTCACGGCCGCGGGTCAGGCGACGCTGGGTTCCCGCCGCGCGGGGCGCAGGTCCCAGAGCTTCTCCAGCCCGTAGAACTCGCGGATGCGCGGCAGCATCACGTGGACGATGAGGTCCTGCAGGTCCACGAGCACCCACTCGCCCTCCTTCTGTCCCTCCACGCCGTAGGCGCGATGGCCCGCTTCGCGGCAACGCTCGATCACGCGGTCGGCGATCGACTTCACGTGCCGGTCGGAGTTGCCCGTCGCGACGATCATGGTGTCGGTCACGTCGGTGAGCTTCCTCACGTCGAGGACCTTCACGTTGACGGCCTTCATGTCTTCGAGAGCGGCGACGGCGATCTTCGTCAGGGCGCCAGGTCCGGTCCTGGTCTTCTTGGCGGTGGCGGGAGGGGTGCGTTTCCTCTTCGTTCTCGGGGCGGTCATTCCTCTGGTTCACCTGGCCGGGCGTAACTGCCCGTGGCGAGGATGATCCTACGCGCCGCCTCGGGCATCAAGTAGCGCGGATCCCGGCCTGCGGCGATCACCGCGCGGACGGCGCTGGAGGAGAGGTCGAGCTGCGTGTTGGAACTCACGAACACGCGGCCGGCGGGGGCGTCCGCGAGGCGCGCGGGATCGTCGCAGCGCCGTTCCCGCAGGAGCCGGGCGCCCAGACCCCCGGATGGCAGGCCGGCACCCGGGCGCCGTGCGATGACGATGTGGGCGAAATCGGGCAGTTCCTCCGCGCGGTGCCAGCGGTCGATGCCTCCGTAGGCATCCATGCCGAGGATCAGCACGAGCGGCTGCCGGCCGCGTTCGGCACGAAGCTCCTCCAGCGTCAGGATCGTCCACGAAGGCCCGCCGCGGCGCAGCTCCCGGTCGTCGACCGCAAAGCGCTCGTCGCCCTCGACGGCGGCCCGGAGCATCGCGAGGCGGGTTGCGGCATCGGCGAGCGGCGCCGCGCGGTGCGGCGGCTCGCCCGCGGGCAGGAACAGCACGCGCTCGAGGCCGATGAACTCGCTGAGCTCGTGCGCCGTCCGCAGGTGCCCGTAGTGGATCGGGTCGAACATCCCGCCGAAGACGCCGAGCGGGCGCATGGCGGGCCGGCTCAGGCGCGCCGCGGCAGTGCGGGCGTCTTTGCGCCCGCCATCGCGGCCACGAGCGCGGCGAGGCCGGTCCAGGGCTCGCCGCTCGCCTGCCCCTTCACCTGCCGGTCGATGC
>DASSUY010000151.1:0-6396 GCA_035706525.1 Steroidobacteraceae bacterium | reverse complement strand
AGCCGCGCCGCGCGAGGTCGCGGACGACGGCCTGGTGGCCCGCCTCGGCGACCGCCTCGGCGGGTGCGCCGTCCTCGCCGAGCAGCGCGACCAGCGCGCGCTGGCGCGTCCCGAGCCGGGCGCCCGACTCGACCGCGGCGCGACCCGCGGCGGAGACCCGCCAGTGGACGATGTCGCGCGCGGCGGGCGCGCCGTCCCGGAGCATCTTCGGCATCGCGCTGAAAAGCACGTCGCCGAGCGGGTGGTGGTAGTAGTCGGCGGCCCAGCGCAGGAGCTCGAAGGTCACCGGGTCCCAGAGCGGTGCCGCGTCGATCGCCTCGGCGACGCGCTTCAGCCGCGCGCGCGGCAGCTCGCTCGCCGCCGCCTGCGCGACGACGAGGCCGACCGCGCGCTGCCGCCCGAACGGGGCGCGCACGCGCTCCCCGGGCGCCGGGACGCGCCCATCCGCGGGCGGCAGGTAGTCGAAGGACGACCTGAGCGGCGTGTCGAAGACGACCTGGAGGACGGGCTCCACGGCGCGAATTTCCCCTGTCGGCTCAGGTGCTTGTGATTGGAGGCCGGGCGGCCCAGAGGACCGCCCGGCTGCGACCTTACATCACCCCGGTGCGGGCTCGCATCCGGCGCCACGCCGTGGGAGGATGAAGCCATGCCGAACGCACCGCTACGCCGCTCGAGGGACCGCATGATCGCCGGCGTCTGCGGCGGCATCGCCGAGTGGCTCGGCTGGAAGCCGGACCGCGTGCGCGTCGCCTACGTGATCCTCTCGATCCTGAGCGTCGCCTTCCCGGGCATCCTCGCTTACCTGCTCCTCTGGCTCCTGATGCCCGACGCCGACGAAACCTAAAGGGGACAGTCACCTTCAGGTTGGCGCAACGCACCCCGGCAGGAAGAATTCCGGCACCCCAGCACCGCGTGCCGGGTGCGGGCGGGGTCCCGAGCGAGCGAATGAAGTACCGCCGAGCGAGCGAGGGAACCCCGCCCAGCTCGGCATGCGGCTTGATGCGAGGGAACCCCGCCCAGCGATGGCGGGCGATCACGAACTATTGCAGGTTGGCGATCTCAGCCTGCGGCCTTGACAGCCTGGATCAGCTCCGCCGCAACCTTCTGCGCATCGCCATACACCATGCGCGTGTTGTCGAGGTAGAAGAGGTGGTTCTCGATCCCCGAGAACCCCGCGCCCTGGCCGCGCTTGATCACGAGCACGTTCTTCGCCTTGTCGGCGTTCAGGATCGGCATGCCGTAGATCGGGCTCGACTTGTCCGTGCGCGCGACCGGGTTCACGACGTCGTTCGCGCCGATCACGAGCGCGACGTCCGCGGTGTCGAACTCGGCGTTGATCTCGTCGAGATCCGAGATCAGGTCGTAGGGCACGCCCGCCTCGGCGAGCAGCACGTTCATGTGGCCCGGCATGCGGCCCGCGACCGGGTGGATCGCGAAGCGGACGTTCACGCCCTTGTCGATCAGGAGCTGGCACAGCTCCCAGACCTTGTGCTGCGCCTGCGCGACCGCCATGCCGTAACCCGGGATGACGATGACCTTCTGCGCGAAGGCCATCATCACGCCCGCGTCCGAGGGCTCGATCGGCTTCAGCGAGCCGGTGACGCCCTCGGCCGCCGCGGCCGCGCCCTCGCCGAAGCCCGAGAAGAGCACGTTGCCGAGCGAGCGGTTCATCGCCTTCGCCATCAGCTGCGTCAGCAGCGTGCCGGCCGAGCCGACGACGATGCCCGCGATGATCATGGCGGCGTTCTCGAGCACGAAGCCCTCGAACGCGACGGCGAGGCCGGTGAAGGCGTTGTAGAGCGAGATCACGACCGGCATGTCGGCGCCGCCGATCGGCAGCGTCATCGTCACGCCGAGCAGGAGCGCGAGCGCGAAGAAGCCGATGACCATCTCCATGCTCGGGTGGCCGGAAATGACGATGGCCGCGCCCAGCGCGATCGTCGCCGCCGTGATCAGCAGGTTCACGAACTGCTGGCCGCGGAAGCGGAAGCTGCGCTTGATGAGGCCCTGGAGCTTCCCGAACGCGATGAGCGAGCCCGAGAAGCTGACGCCGCCGATGAAGGCGCCGGCCGCGGCCAGCGCGGTGACGACCGGGCCGTGCGCCCCCGCGCCGGCCTCGCCCGCGGCCATCCGCAGGAGCTCGACCGCGGCGATCGCGGCCGCCGCGCCGCCGCCCATGCCGTTGTAGAGCGCGATCATCTGCGGCATGTCGGTCATCGCGACGATGCGGCCGCTCCACCAGGCGAGCCCGCCGCCGATCGCGATCGCCGCCAGCATGAGCGGGAAGTTGCCCATGCCGGGGTAGAGGAAGCTCATCAGCGTGCCGATCAGCATGCCGAAGCCCGCGACGACGATGCCGCGGCGCGCCGTGACCGGCGAGCTCATGGCCTTCAGGCCCATGATGAAGAGGAAGGCGACGAGGAGGTAGGAGAAGTCGATCGCGACGCGCGCGACGTTCTCCGGCAGGAGGCCGGACATCAGGCGGTCTCCTTCTTCTTCTGGCCGCTCGCCTTGAACATCTGCAGCATGCGCTCGGTGACGACGTAGCCGCCGACCGCGTTGCCCGCGCCGAGCACGACGCCGATGAAGCCGATCGCCTGCTCGAGCGTCGTGTCCGCCCGGCCGAGCGCGACCATCGCGCCGACGAGCACGATGCCGTGGACGAAGTTCGAGCCGGACATCAGCGGCGTGTGCAGGATCACCGGCACGCGCGCGATGATCTCGTAGCCGGTGAACGCGGCCAGCATCACGATGTACAGCGCAATCACGCCTTCCATTTACGCCCCCTCCACGGACTTGCGGGTCGGTTCGTGCCGTATCGCCCCGTCGTGCGTGACGCAGGAGGCCGCGAACACTTCGTCGTTCCAGTCGATCGCGAGCGCCCCGTCCTTGAGCGCGGGCTTGATGAAGTTCAGGAGGTTCTTCGCGTACATCTCGCTCGCGTGGTACGCGACCGTCGCCGGCAGGTTGACCGGACCGATGATGCGGACGCCCCCGTGGTCCACCGTCTCGCCGGCGCGCGTCAGCTCGCAGTTGCCGCCGCCCTCGGCGAGCAGGTCGACGATCACGGCGCCCGGCTTCATCCGCTCGACGGCGGCGCGCGTGATGATGCGCGGCGCCGGGCGACCCGGGACGCCCGCGGTCGTCACGACGCAATCGGCCGCCGCGATGCGCCCGTCGAGCACTTCCTGCTGCTTCGCCTTCTCCTGGGCGGTCAGCTCGCGCGCGTAGCCGCCGGCGCCCTCGGCGGTGACGCCGGTCTCGACGAACTTCGCGCCGAGCGACTTCACCTGCTCGCGCGTCGCGCTGCGGACGTCATAGGCCTCGACGACCGCGCCGAGGCGCTTCGCGGTCGCGATCGCCTGCAGGCCCGCGACGCCCGCGCCGATCACGAGGACCGTGGCCGGGCGGATCGTGCCTGCGGCGGTCGTCAGCATCGGGAAGAACTTCTCGAGCGCTGCGGCGCCGATCAGCACGGCCTTGTAGCCGGCGACGGCGGCCTGCGAGGAGAGCGCGTCCATGGACTGCGCGCGGGAGATGCGCGGCACCAGCTCCATCGAGAAGGAGGTCAGCCGGCCGTCCTTCAGCGCGCGCACCAGCGCGTGCTGGTTGTGGGGCGCGAGGAAGCCGACGACGGCGGCGCCGGCCTTCAGCTTCGCGGCCAGGGCGGCCTCGGGCGGCTGCACGACGAACAGGAGGTCGGCCGCCGCGATCACGGCGTCCGACGAGTCGGCGAAAGCGGCGTCCTTGTAGAGCGCGTCGGGGAACCGGGCGGCGGCGCCCGCGCCGCGCTCGACCAGGACCCGGGCGCCGGCGGCGGCCAGCTTCGAGGCGACTTCAGGCACGATTGCGACGCGATTCTCGCCCCGCGCGGTCTCTTTCAGCACGCCGATCGTGACAGGCATCCAGTTCATCCCCCAGGGTCTTTGCCGGCCGGGCGGCGGCGTTGGAAAATATCACAAACGTGCCTTATTGTTGCAGGCTTTCGGGGTCCAGGAAGAAACGGTGGTCGCGGGCAGCGGCATGGAACGCAAGGCGGTATCGGCAGGCGGCGCGGGCATCGCGCTCTCGCAGCAGGTGCTGCGCACGGACGCGTCGGGCATGCCGCTCGAGTGGATCGACTACAAGGAGGCCGTGCGCCTCCACTGCCTCGGCCAGGTCGCCTATGCCTTCGGCAGCCGCCTGTACGAGCTGCACGGCGGCATCAACGCGCGCAGCGGCCGCCGCACCGTCATCGAGGTGAACTCGATGATGGCGACGCAGGGCAGCTCCGGGAACCCGGGGTCGCTCCGCGGCGACTACGTCCCGCCGCTCAACAACGAGACGCTGTTCCGCCGCGACGCGCACCTGTGCATGTACTGCGGCGGGCGCTTCAGCGCGCACCAGCTCTCGCGCGACCACGTGCGGCCGTTCTGCCAGGGCGGCAAGGACGTCTGGAACAACGTGGTCGCGGCCTGCCGACGCTGCAACAACCACAAGGCCTCGCGCACGCCCGAGCAGGCCGGCATGCAGCTGCTCGCCGTGCCGTTCACGCCGACGTACGCCGAGTACATCTACCTGAAGGGCCGGCGCGTGCTCGCCGACCAGATGGAGTACCTGCTCGCGCACTTCCCGCGCACGAGCCCGCTGCACGCGCGCATCCAGCGCTTCAAGCAGTGACGATCGCGGGCGGGCCCGCGGTCCACCTGGTCGACGCGAGTTACTTCGTCTTTCGCGCGTACTATTCCGTCGGCCTCGAGATGGTCGACCACGACGGGCAGCCGGTGAACGCGCTCTACGGCTTCGGCCGCTTCCTGGGCGACCTGCTCGAGGAGGCGCGCCCCGACCACGTGGCGGTCGCCTTCGACGAGTCGCTCGCGAGCTCCTTCCGGAACGCGATCTACCCGGCCTACAAGCAGAACCGCGAGCCCGCGCCGCCCGAGCTCAAGCGGCAGTTCGCGCTCTGCCGCGAGCTCTGCCGGCTGATGGGGCTCGCCGAGTTCGGGAGCCCGACGCACGAGGCGGACGACATCATCGGCACGATCGCGACGCGGCTGCGCGCGCTCGGCCACCGCGCCGTGCTCGTCACGCGCGACAAGGACCTCGCGCAGCTCGTGCGCGACGGCGACCACTACTGGGACTACGCCGGCTCGAGGCGCTTCGCCTATGCCGAGATCGAGTCGCAGTTCGGCGTGCGGCCCGAGCGCATGGCGGACTACCTCGCGCTGACCGGCGACAGCGTGGACAACATCCCGGGCGTGCCGGGCGTCGGCCCGAAGACCGCGGCGGCGCTCCTCGCCGTGTTCGCCTCGCTCGAGGAGCTCTACGCGGGCCTCGACCGCGTCGCGAGCCTCCCGATCCGCGGCGCGGCGAAGCTCGCGGCGAAACTCGCCGCGCACCGCGAGGCCGCCTACCTCGCGCGGCAGCTGACAGTCATAGCCTGCGACATGCCGCTCGAGTTCAGCCTCGAGACGCTGCGCCGCCGCAGCCCCGATCTCGAGGGCCTCGGCGCGTTCTGCGAGCGCCACCGCTTCGGTCCGGCGCTGCGGCGCCAGGCGGAGCGGCTCGTGGCGCGATGAGGCGCCGTGCCGGCGCGGGCCTTCGTCAAGCGCCTGCCGCTCGCCGAGCGCTGGCGCCTCGAGGCGGAGGCGGACGGGCTCGCGCGCCTCGCTGAGGCCGGCGCGGTCCGCGTCCCGCGCGTCCTCGGCATGGGCGCTTCCGCGACGGAGTGCTGGCTCGAGCTCGAGCGCTTCGAGCTTCGCGAGCCGGATAGGCGCGCGGAGGAACGCCTCGGCGCCGAACTCGCCCGGCTGCATGCCGTCACCGGTCCGTCGTTCGGGCTGGATCGCGACAACGCGATCGGGGCATCGCCGCAGCCGAACGGCCCCGCAGGCGACTGGGTGGCGTTCTGGCGCGAGCGGCGCCTCGGTTTCCAGCTCGAGCTGGCGGCGCGGAATGGCTACGGCGGCCGATTGCAGGAGCGCGGTGCGCAGCTGCTCGAATCGCTGCCGGCGCTGCTGGCCGGGCATCGCCCGCGACCCTCCCTGCTGCACGGCGACCTCTGGGCCGGCAATCACGGCATGCTGGCAGATGGCACGCCCGTCGTCTTCGACCCGGCCGTGTATTACGGCGACCGCGAGGCGGACCTCGCGATGACCCGCCTGTTCGGCGGCTTCGGCCCGCGGTTCTACGCCGCGTACGAGGCCGCCTGGCCGCTGCCCGCGGACGCCCGCGAGCGCGTGGCGCTTTACGAGCTCTACCACGTGCTGAACCACCTGAACCTGTTCGGCGGCGGCTACCTCGCGCAGGCGGAGGTGCTGATCGAGCGGGCGCTAGAGGGGACTAAAAGGGGACGCTCACCTTTTTCCAAAGGGGACAGGCACCTTTAGCCAACGCGCACAGTTAGCCGGGCTAAAG
>DASSUY010000150.1:0-4597 GCA_035706525.1 Steroidobacteraceae bacterium | reverse complement strand
CGCCCTGAGCCGCGGTGCGGTGTTCCGCATCGCCACCGGCGCCTGGGCCGAGGCCGACTCGATGGCCAACGAGGCGCTCCTGCTCGACCACAACCTCGGGCTCGACGAGCTCGTGACCCTGCCCCTCGCCGAGATCGCCGTCGTCGCGGCCCTGCGCGGCGCCCGGATCATCCGGGCGCACGACGTGCGGGAGACCGTGGACGCGCTCGCCGTCGTGGCGGCGACGGGCGGCTTCGGGGACAATCGCGCCTGACATGAAGTACTTCGGCACGGACGGCGTCCGGGGGCGAGTCGGCACCCACCCGATGACGGCCGAGTTCGCCCTTCGGCTCGCGGGCGCGGCCGCCCGCGTCCTCGCGCCGAACGGCGGGCGCGTCCTGGTCGGCAAGGACACGAGGCTGTCCGGCTACCTGTTCGAGGCGGCGCTGGAAGCGGGCTTCGTCTCCGCCGGAGTGGACGTGCTGCTGGTCGGCCCGCTGCCGACGCCCGGCATCGCCTACCTGACGCAACGCCTGCGCTGCGACTTCGGCGCCGTGATCAGCGCCTCGCACAATCCTTACGACGACAACGGGATCAAGTTCTTCGACCAGGGCGGCGGCAAGCTCGCCGATGAGCTGGAGGCTGCGATCGAGTCGCAGCTCGACCAGCCCGCCGTGACGCGCGAGTCGGCCGGGCTCGGCCGCGCGACGCGCGTCGACCGCGAGCGCGCGCTCTACCAGGAGTTCTGCGCCTCGACGCTGCCCTCGGACATGAGGCTCGACGGCCTCAAGCTCGTGGTCGACTGCGCCAACGGCGCCGCCTACAAGGTCGCGCCGCGCGCCCTCGCCGACCTCGGCGCGGAGATCATCCCCATCGGTTGCTCGCCAAACGGGCGGAACATCAACGACGGCTGCGGCTCGACCGACCCGGGGGTGCTTAAGCTGACGGTCGCGGGCGTCCGCGCGGACGCGGGCATCGCGCTCGACGGGGACGGCGACCGGCTGGTGATGGTCGACCACCTCGGCCGGACCGTGGACGGCGACCAGCTCCTGTACGTGCTGACCAAGGCGCGCCTCGCGTCCGGCGACCTGAAGGGACCCGTGGTCGGCACTGTCATGAGCAACCTCGGCCTCGAGCTCGCGCTCGCCGCCCTCGGGGTGCCGTTCATGCGTGCCGCGGTCGGCGACCGCCACGTGCTGCAGATGCTGCGCGCGAACGGCGGCGTCCTGGGCGGCGAGGCGTCCGGCCACCTGCTCGTGCTCGACAAGGCGACGACCGGCGACGGCCTCGTCGTCGCGCTGCAGGTCCTGGCCGTGATGAAGTCGACGGGCAAGTCGCTCGCGGAGCTCGCGGCCGGCATGCAGCGCTTCCCGCAGCAGCTGGTCAACGTGCGCGTCGCGAAGCGCTTCGACGCGGCGCGCGAGCCGGCCGTCGCGGCCGCGATCGCCCGGGTCGAGGAGTCGCTCGGGCCGCGCGGCCGCGTCGTGCTGCGCGCGTCCGGCACCGAGCCGCTGATCCGCGTGATGGTGGAAGGTGAGGACGCGCAGACCGTGGGACGCCACGCCGAGGAGCTCGCGGCGGCCGTGCGCGCCGCCGCGCCCGCCCCATGAACGCCGCGAAGCGTCGCCCGCTGGTCGCTGGCAACTGGAAGATGCACGGCAGCCGCGCCGAGGCGGACGCGCTCGTCGCGGGGCTCCTCGAGCGGGGCGCCGGTGGCGGCGTCGCGGAGGCCCTCGTGTGCCCGCCGTACCCCTACCTCGCGGGGGTGGGCCGCCGGCTGGAGGGCAGCCCCATCGGCCTCGGCGCGCAGGACGTCTGCGCGGAAGACATCGGCGCCTTCACAGGCGAGGTTTCGGCCGCGATGCTCGCCGACGTGGGTTGTCGGTACGCGATCGTCGGGCATTCCGAGCGCCGGGCGCTGTACGCAGAGGATGACGCGCTGGTCGCACGCAAGTTCATCGCTGCCGGGCGCCACGCCCTCGTCCCGGTCCTCTGCGTCGGCGAAACGCTCGCCGAGCGCGAGGCGGGGGAGACGCGCGCCGTCGTGCTGCGCCAGCTGGACGCGGTGCTGGCAGCGGCCGGGGTCGCGGCATTCGGGCGGGCGGTCGTCGCCTACGAGCCGGTCTGGGCCATCGGCACCGGGCGGACCGCGACGGCGGCCCAGGCCCAGGAAGTTCACGCGTTCATCCGCGGCCGCGTCGCCGAAAAGGATGCTACAATCGCCGCTTCCCTTCGGGTCCTGTACGGGGGCAGCGTCAAGGCGGCCAATGCCGCGGAGCTGTTCTCGATGCCCGATGTGGACGGCGGACTGGTCGGCGGCGCGTCCCTGAAGGCGGACGAGTTCGCCGGCATCTGCGCCGCCTGCGACCTCTGACGGTCCGGCAAGGGCGATACGACGACATGCTGCAACACGTCATTACATTCGTGCACGGGCTGCTGTGCTTCGCGATCATCGCGCTCGTGCTGCTGCAGCGGGGCAAGGGCGCGGACGCCGGCGCGGGCTTTGGCGCAGGGGCGTCGGGCACGGTCTTCGGCGCGCGAGGTTCGGCGACGTTCTTCTCGAAGCTGACCGCGATCCTCGCGACGCTGTTCTTCGTGACGAGCATGTCGCTCGCCTGGTTCGCGACGCGGCCGAGGGCCGAAGTGCCGAAGAGCATCGTGGACACCCAGCCCCGCGAGTCCGCGCCTTCCTCGGGCGTGGATCCCGGCTCGGTTCCGGCGCTTCCGCAGGCGCCGCCGGCGGAAGAGCCGGCGAAGCCGGAGCAATAGGCGATCGCGAGTGATTTTGTCAGTGCCGACGTGGCGGAATTGGTAGACGCGCTAGCTTGAGGGGTTAGTGGGGAAACTCGTGTCGGTTCGAGTCCGACCGTCGGCACCATTCCCCGTCCGAAGTCGAGCCGTCCGGGGGTCCCACGCGGGCGGCTGGACGGTTACAATGCGCCCCGGTTCGCGGGCCCGGCCCGCGCGCGGGAACGGTCGCAGCCTTGCTCGATAACTACCTGCCCATACTCATCTTTCTCGCGGTCGCCGGCGGCTTCGGCTGCGTGCTGCTGGCGCTCGGGTGGATCCTCGGGCCGCGGCGGCCCGACTCGGAGAAAGCCTCGCCCTACGAATGCGGCTTCGAGGCCTTCGAGGACACGCGCATGAAGTTCGACGTGCGTTACTACCTCGTCGCGATCCTCTTCATCATCTTCGACCTCGAGATCGCTTTCCTCTTCCCGTGGGCGGTGTCGCTGGACGCGATCGGCGGTTTCGGCCTCCTGTCGATGGCGGTGTTCCTCGCCGTGCTCGTCGTCGGGTTCGTCTACGAGTGGAGGAAAGGGGCGCTCGAATGGGATTGACCGAGGCTGCCCCGGAGCTCGCGCCCGTCGTCCAGGGCCGCGGGTTCGTGACGACGACGATCGACAACCTCATGAACTGGGCGCGCACCGGCTCGCTCTGGCCGATGACGTTCGGGCTCGCCTGCTGCGCGGTGGAGATGATGCACGCCGGGGCCGCCCGTTACGACCTCGACCGCTTCGGCGTCGTGTTCCGCGGCAGCCCGCGGCAGTCGGACGTCATGATCGTGGCGGGGACGCTCGTCAACAAGATGGCGCCGGCTCTGCGCAAGGTCTACGACCAGATGCCGGAGCCGCGCTGGGTCATCTCGATGGGATCCTGCGCCAACGGGGGCGGCTACTACCACTATTCCTATGCGGTCGTCCGCGGCTGCGACCGCATCGTGCCCGTGGACGTCTACGTCCCGGGCTGCCCGCCGACCGCCGAGGCCCTCGTGTACGGCATCCTGCAGCTGCAGGACAAGATCCGGCGCACGAGCACGATCGCGCGCGGTCCCGCATGAGCCGCATCGAGGCGACCCGCGAGGCCCTCGCGGCCCGTCTCGGCGAGCGCGCGCGGCCGGCGCCCGCGCTCCCGGGCGAGATCGCGATCGAGGTCGCCGCCCCCGACCTGGTCGCCGCCTGCAAGGAGCTGCGCGACGCGCCGGACCTCGCCTTCGAGCAGCTCATCGACCTGTCGGGCATCGACTACCTCGATTTCGGCCGCGACGAGTGGACCACGAGCTCGGCCACCGCGACCGGGTTCAGCCGCGGCGTGGAGCGCGGGCCGCGCGAGGACGCGCCCGCCGGCGAGGGCCGCTTCGCGGTCTCCTACCAGCTCCTCTCGGTCTCCAGGAACGCGCGCCTGCGGCTGCGCTGCTTCTGCCCGGCCGGGGACCCGCCGATGGTCGACTCGGTCGTGGACGTCTGGGCGTCGGCCGACTGGTACGAGCGCGAGGCCTTCGACCTCTACGGGATCCTGTTCCGCGGCCACCCGGACCTGCGCCGCATCCTCACGGACTACGGTTTCATCGGTCATCCGTTCCGCAAGGACTTCCCGCTGTCCGGGCGCGTCGAGGTCCGCTACGACCCGTCGCGCGGCCGGGTCGTGTACGAGCCGGTCAGCATCGAGCCCCGCGTCACCGTGCCGAAGGTGATCCGCAAGGCGACCCGCGGCGTGCCGGAGACGCGCGGCCATGGCTGAGTTCCAGAACTTCACGCTGAACTTCGGCCCGCAGCACCCGGCCGCGCACGGCGTGCTGCGGCTGGTGCTCGAGATGGACGGCGAGGTGATCCGCAAG
>DASSUY010000149.1:0-6251 GCA_035706525.1 Steroidobacteraceae bacterium | reverse complement strand
CTGCGCTCGAGGACGGCTGGATCCGCGCAGGGCTCGGCGTCGCGCCGCTGCACCTCGGGCTCGGGCTGCTCGCGGGCGGCGTGCGCCTCGGCGTGCTGCCCTCGCTCAGCCGGTTTGCGAGGCCTTTGTTGCGCGTCGCGGGCTGGTTCGACGCGCTCGGGAATGACGCGGGCGCCATGCACGTGCGCGTGACGATGCGCGACGGGCATGCGCGCACGGCGACCCGCGAGGCCGTGCTCGTCGCGGAGAACGGCGACGGGCCGCAGGTGCCGGCCGCCCCGGCGGCGGTGGTGGTGAAGAAGCTCCTCGGGTTGCCGGGGTACGCGCCGCTCGAGAAGCGCGGGGCGTTCCCCTGCGTGGGCGTGTTGACGCGCGAGGAGATCCTCGGGGAGCTGAAGGATTTCGCGGTGCGGTGGATCCCGCCGCGGAAGTAGAAAAGGGGACGCTCACCTTTTCTGCAGGTGACGCGTCTTGGAGAACCGTGCGTGGTCGCAGAAAAGGTGAGCGTCCCCTTTTCTACCCTTTAGCCTTCCGGAAGTACGGGTACAGCGGCAGCGACAGCGCCGCCAGGACGAGCGTCGCCCCCGCCTCGGCCGGGCTCTCGATGACGGTGCTGACGGCGATGCCGGCCATCACCAGCACGAAGGCGAGCGGCACCAGCGGATACAGGGGCACCCGGTACGGCCGCTTCGCCTGCGCCATCTTCCGCCGCAGCACGATCAGGGCGAGGCCCGACAGCCCCCAGAACATGACGAAGATGAGCGTCGCGAGGTTCGTCAGCTGGTCGAAGGTCCCCGTCAGCACGAACAGAATCGCCAGCACGCCGTGCAGCAGCACCGAGTTCGCCGGCACGCTGGCGCCCGGGTTCAGCCGGCCGAAGCTCCGGAAGAACAGCCCGTCGCGCGCGGCGGCGTACGGCACCCGCGCGCGCGTCAGCATCACGCCGTTCAGCGCGCCGATCGCTGAAATCAGGAAGATCACGGCCGCGAGCGAGATCGCCTGCGGGCCGAGGAACGTCTCCGCGGCGCGCGCGCCGACCGCGGGCGCCGTCGGGTAGGCGGTCGAGTTCGCCGTCAGCACCTGCTCGAACGGCAGCGCGTAAAAATAGGCGCCGTTCACCAGCAGGTACAGCACGACGACAAGCAGTCCGCCGCCGATCACCGCGCGCGGCACGTTGCGGTCGGGGTCGCGCACCTCCGCCGCCGTCATCGGCAGGTACTGCCAGCCGCTGTACGCCCACATCGCCGACAGCATCGCGAAGCCGAAGCCGCTCGCGGTGAGCGCGGACGCGCCGATGCCATCGCCCGCGCCTCCGAACAGCCCGGCCGCGGCCTCCGCCGCGCGCGGCGAGAAGAGGTACACGCCGACGATGACGCCCGCGACCGCGAGCACCTTCAGCGAAGTCAGGAACGTCTGCACGCGCCCGCCGAAGGCGACGCCCGCGAGGTTGATCCCGGTGAACAGCACGACGACGCCGAGGCCGAGCAGTTGCCGCGGCCCGAACTGCCAGTTGAGCACTTCGCCGAAGAGCGTGTACTGCCGCTCGGTCCACGGCGGGGGCAGCTCCACCGCGCCGGACAGGAAGATCGAGAACGCCGCGGCATACGAGGCGACGCTCGCCGCGCCGATCAGGATGCTCATGCAGACGTAGACGAAGCCCGGCAGGTCGCCGAAGGCCGCGCGCACGTACTGGTACTCGCCGCCGGCGCGCGGGATCAACGTGCCAAGCTCGGCGAAGCAGAGCGCGCCGAGCACGGCGACGAGGCCGGCGACCGCCCAGGCCACCATCACCAGCAGCGGGGAGCCGACGGCCTGTGCCATCGGCGCGGACTTGAGGAAGACGCCCGTGCCGATCGTGATGCCGACCACGATGGCGATGCCGTGCGTCAGCGTGAGGTCGCGGCGGAGTTCAGACATCCCGCCAGCTTAAAAGAGAAAAAGGGGACGCTCACCTTTTTTGCAAATTGGAGGCCTCAAGCGGGCGCCAACGCCCCTGGACGTGCCATGCGCCGTAAAAGGTGAACGTCCCCTTTTTGTTACGACTTTGTCACCCTCCGCCGACTGACGGAGTCACCTCCGGCCCGGAAAATCGCCCCCCATGAACAAGGCCACGGTTGCGATCATCGGCGGCGGATTCTGCGGCACGGTGGCGGCGATCCGCTTTCTCACGGCGGCACGCAAGGGCGGTCCTTCCCTGCCCTTCGGCAGCAAGCTCGTGCTGATTGAGCCCCAGCGGGCAGGCGAAGGACTCGCCTACCGCCAGGGGCCGGAATGCTGGCGCCTCAACGTGCCGGCGGAGCGGATGTCCGCCTTCCCGGAACGGCCGGACGACTTCCTGTCCTGGGCGCGCGGGCGCAACCCGCTCGTCCAGGGCAGCGACTTCCTGCCGCGCGCCTGGTACGGCGATTACCTCTCCGAGCGCCTCGAGATCGCGAAGCAGAAGAGCCCGCGCTGGCTCACGTTCGAGCGCCTGCGCACGCGCGCGATCGGCCTCGAAGTCGACGACGGCCGCGCGCGCATCCGGCTGCTCGACGGCGAGGTCGTCGAGGCGGAGCGCGTGCTGATCGCGAACGGCAACTCGCCTTCCGCGGCCTCGCTGCCGGGCGTCGACGGCGCGGTCGACAATCCCTGGGACCTGCGCTGGACCGAGAACCTGCCGACCTACGTGCCGCGCGTCCTGCTCGTCGGCACCGGCCTCACGATGATCGACATGGCGCTCGCGATCAACGCACGCCGCCAGGACACGCGCATCCTCGCGATCTCGCGCCACGGCCTGCTGCCGCAGCCCTATGAGGGCACGGCCTCCGACGGCGCGGCGCCCGCCGACCTCGGCGCGCTGCTCGCGCGCGGGCCGCTGTCGCGCCGCCTCGGGCGATTCCGCGAGGCGGTCGCCGCCTCCGGCGGCAACTGGCGCGCGGGCATCCAGCAGCTGCGCGGCGCGATGCCGCGGCTCTGGGCCGCGGCGCCGCGGCGGCTGCGGCGGCGCTTCCTGCGTCACCTGCGCGCGCACTGGGATGTGCACCGCCACCGCGTGCCGCAGAAGACGCTCGAGCGCATCGAGGCGATGAAGGCGCGGCGCAAGCTCGAGGTCGAGGCGGGGCGCCTCGTGTCCTCGCGGCGCATCAAGGGCGGCATCGTCGTCAGCTGGCGCCCGCGCGGGAGCGATGAAGTCCGCGAGACGCTCGTGGACGCCGTGGTGAACGTCACCGGCCCGGACGCGAACCCGGCCCGCTCGGCCTGCCCGCTCGTGCAGTCGCTCGTCGAGCAGGGCCTCTGCGAGCCGGACGGCCTCGGCCTCGGCTGGGGCACGGATGCCGACGGGCGCCTCTACGACGCGCACGGCAACGCCTCGCAGGTGCTGTACTACGCCGGCCCGCTGCTGCGCGCGCGGCACTGGGAGGCGACGGCGGTGCCGGAGCTGCGCGAGCACGTTCAGCGGACGACCACCGTGATCGCGTCTTCGCTCGCCACGGCGACCGGCTCGACGCTGCGCCGCCTGGCGGCGCCGCTGTTCGGGCGGGAGTCGGCGGCCTTCTAAAGGGGACAGCCACCTTTAAAGGTGGCAGGCACCTTTAAAGGGGACGCTCACCTTTTTCGCCGCGCCCGCCCCCGCTACGGAACCGACGACAACCCCGGGCTCAGCTGCGCGAGGTATTCCGCGACCGCGGCGCGCTCGGCATCCGACAGCGCGCCGATGCGCTTCCGGTGCGCCTCGTCCATGCTGGGACGGGCGCCCGCAGCCGTCTCGGTGAGCTGCCGCAGCAGATAGCCCGGGTGCTGGCCCGCCAGTCGCGGCAGCACCGTGCGAAGGTCGCCCTCCGCCAGCCGGCCGTGACAGGACTCGCAGTCCCGGTAGTAGATGCGCCGTCCTTCCTGGCGTCGGGCCGCATCCCCGGCCGCCGCCGGCGGCGGGCGATGCAGCTCCGCGGCGTACGCCGCAACGTCGAGCACGTCCTGCGCGCGCGGCAGCTCGTGCTTCGCGAGAGACGCCTGCATGAGCGCGTTCCAGCGGCGATCGTGGCGGAAGTCCACCAGCTGCTTCACGAGCACCGAGACGTGCTGGCCGGCGATGACCGGCACGCGCCCGTCCCCGCTGCCGCCGCCGTTCTCGCCGTGGCACTCCGCGCAGACGCCGAAGAGTTCCTTCCCGTGCGCGAGGTCGGGCTCGAGCGCGACGGCCTCGCGGAATTCACGGATGGCGGCTTCCGTGCGGCCCTGGTAGGAGCCGGGATTCACCTCGACGGCCCGCGCGATCCGATACGTGGCGGCGGCGGCCAGGGCGACGAGCCCAGCGGCGGCGAGCGCGGGCACCACCCGAAGACGGCTACGCATCTCTATTCCCCTCCTGCCGTGCCTAAAGTTGCCTGCCACCTTTAAAGGTGACTGTACCCTTTTACTGCTTGACCGGATCCCCCGTCAGGATGATCTCCACGCGCCGGTTCCGCGCGCGCCCCTCGCTCGTCTCGTTGCTCGCGATCGGCCGGTCGGGCCCGAGGCCCTCGATGTCGATGCGCGAAGCCTCGACGCCTTGCGACACGAGATAGTCGCGCACCGTCGTCGCGCGCCGCAGCGAAAGCTCGCGGTTCGTCGCATCGCTGCCGGTGCTGTCGGTGTGGCCCTCGACGCGGAACGCCAAGGACGGATACACGCCGACGATGCCGGCGAACCGCGCGAGCGCCTCGCGCGCCGGGACCTTGAGCTCGGCCGAGCCGGTCGCGAACTGCACGCCCGCGATTTCCGCGACGATGCCGCGGTCGGTCTCCCGCGTCGGCAGCACGCGGTTCAGCCGCGCGACGAGGTCCGCACGCGCGGCCTTGGCGGCCTCTGCCGCGCTCTCCTCCGCGGCCAGTGCCGCGAGGCGCTTGCCTTCCTCGGCCTCGGCGGCGGCCGCCGCGGCGGCTGCTGCGGCCGCCTTCTTCTCCGCCTCCTCCTTGGCGCGCGTTTCGGCCGCCGTGTACACCGCGCGCAGCCGCGCGTCCTCGGCCATCTGCACCGCCGAGCGGGCGAGTTGCGGCGCCTGCTCGCGGATCCGATAGCTCTTGTCCGCGTTAGCGGTCTCGGCCTTCGTCAGCAGCAACTTCGCGCGCTGGAAATCGTTCGTCGCGAACTGCTCCGCACCCGATTCCTCGGCGATCGCGATCGCGTAGCGGGCCTGGATGATGTCCGTCGGCAGCTTCTCCTTCTCGTCGATCACTTGCGGCGCGATCTCGCTGTAGTCGATGCGCTGCTTGAGGCCCGCGACGTTGAAGCGCTGCCCGCGCACGCGCTTCGCGAGGTTCTGCAGCACGATCGCGCGGCTCGGCGCCGTGACGGCGAAGTGCGGCTCCGCCGTTACGATCAGCGCGAACTGCGAGAGGGGCGTCGTCGCCTCGAGCTTGCCCTTGCCGTCCTGCACCTCGATCGAGCCGACATTGTTGGCATTGCCGTCGCCGGTCACGGCCCACAGCACGTAGGTCGCGAACGGGCCGATGTCGTCGGGCGCCGGCAGGCCTTTGACGCTCGCCTTGATGCGCGAGCGGCCGTCCTCGAACTTGACGCTGGCATCGCCCTCCGCGCCGAGCGCGATCGGCGTGCCGCGGAATTCGAGCGTGGACGTCTGGCCTTCCTGGTAGCTGAACCCGTCGAGGCGGCCGGCGAGCTCCTGGCTCAGGACCTGGGTGTCGCGCTCGACCTGCTGGGCGCCGGCGGCCGGGCAGTGGCCGAGGGCCGCGGCGAGCGCGACCGCGAGCGTGCAGGCGAGCAGCGGGCGGGCGGGAATGATTCTCGACATGTCGGCGTCCCCTTTCGTGAGGCGTTTTCGGGGATGATACGCCGCGCAACCGCCGGGCGTCGCCGTCCTCCGTCCTACTTCGCGCGGATGACGAGCGTCCCGGCGAGCTTGTCGTGCCAGCCCTGCTTCCGCGGGTCGATGCCGACCCAGATGAGCCCCAGCAGGAAGGGGATCGTCGACACGTAGTAGGCGAAGTACCGCCCGATCAGCTGCCCGGTCGAGGGCTTGCCGAGCGTCTTCTCGTCCACGATCCGCGCGCCGATCATCATCTTGCCGGGCGTCGCCTGGCGGTAGATCCAGAAGAGGATCACCGCGATTGCCGGCAGGACGCCGTTGACCATGATGTTGAAGGGATTGTTGAAGTCCCACATGGCTGCGTCGCTCAGGAAGATCCGCCCGAGCGGGATCAGGGCGACGCCCGCGAGCAGCGAATCGATGAACGCCGCGCCGACGCGGGCCCAGAAGCCGACGTATTCCACCG
>DASSUY010000148.1:0-3451 GCA_035706525.1 Steroidobacteraceae bacterium | reverse complement strand
CCCCTTTAGAAAAAGGTGAGCGTCCCCTTTTTGTCCCTAAGGCTTCCACACCTCTCCGAACACCCGCAACAGGTTCGCGCCCAGGACCTTCTCGATGCGCGCATCGGAATGCCCGCGCTTCGAGAGCATCTCCGAGAGCGTCTCGAAGCGCCGCGGCGTGTTCAGCTCCTCCGCGAACAGGAAGCCGTCCTCGGTCTCGCCCGGCGCGCCGATGCCGGCTGCCCGCCGCTCGCGCACGAAGCCGGCGAAGATCTTCCTGAACTCGTCGTCGACCACTTCCGCCGAGATCCCGCCGTCGGTCCCGATGGAGACGTGGTCCTCGCCCGCGACGTCGATCATGTGCTCGAGGTGGCGGATGATGTCGGCCGCCGTCGGCTGCCTCCCCTCGCTCAGGAACGGCATGAAATAGATGCCGGCGACGCCGCCCTTTTCCGCGACTGCGCGCAGCTCGGCGTCCGTGCGGTTGCGGGGATGCGGGTTCAGCGCGTCGCAGCCGGTGTGGGTGAACGCGACCGGGCGCGTCGAGGCCTCGATCGCGTCGGCGGCCGTCTGCCGGCCGCAATGGCTGAGGTCGACGAGGATCCCGAGCTCGTTCATCTTCGCGACCGCCTCGAGGCCCGCCTTGCTCAGGCCCGCGTTCGCGGGCTCGAGGCATCCGTCGCCGAGCAGGTTCCGGCGGTTGTAGGTCGGCTGCACGATCCGGATGCCGAGCCGGTACAGCTCGTCGAGCCGCGTGAGGTCCGTCTCGAAGGCGACGCCGTCCTGGAAGCCGTAGATGATGCCGCAGCGCCCGGCCTGCTTCGCGGCCCGGATGTCCGCGACCCGGCGGATGCGCGCGAACACGTCCGGATGCCGGTCGATCTCGCCCTCGTACTGGCCGATGTTGAGCACGGCCTCCGTGAAGCCCGTGTCCGGCGCGGTCGTGCCGACAGGCAGTATCGTCGCGTGCACGCAGGTGATGCCGGAGTCGAGCACGTCCTTCACGTAGGCGTCCGTGAGCGGCGCACCCGGGACGCCCTTGGAGTTGCCGAAGCCGCCGAGGCCGTCGATCACGATGGCAGCGCGGTACACCTCGCGCGCCGACGCGCGGGCGAACCGGGGGAGCGCGAGCCCGAGGGCTGCGGCCGAGCTCGCGTTCAGGAAACTGCGGCGCGAAAGCGGGCCCATGGATACCTCCGTTGATTCGCCGTCTCGCGCAGCATATAAGGAACCGGCATCCTGTCGAGTGTCTTCCGGAGGCACCGGTGGCGGAACGACTGCACTTGCCGGATCATCTGCGCCCGTGAGCGGGTCCCGCCTCGACCGCAGGCGATTCGTGCAGCGGACCGCCGGGGCCGCGACCGGCGCCCTGCTGCTGCGCACGGCTCCCAGGGCCGCCGCCGAGCTGCCCGCCGGCGCGCAGGAAGCCGAGCTCCTGGACGCGCTGCCCGGCAAGCGGCCGCTCATCAAGCGCAGCTTCCGCCCGCCCAACTACGAGACGCCCGTCGCGTACTTCCGCGAGGCCCTGACGCCCGCCGACGCCTTCTACGTGCGCTGGCACATGGGCGTGCCGGACGTCGCGGCCGAGGACTGGCGCCTGGACGTCGGCGGCCCCGCCGCGCAATCGCAGCGCGCGCTGACGCTCGCCGACCTCAAGCGCTTCGACGCGCACGAGGTCGTCGCGGTCAACCAGTGCTCCGGCAACCGCCGCGGGCTCTTCGAGCCGCACGTGCCCGGCGTGCAATGGGGCTACGGCGCCATGGGCAATGCGCGCTGGCGGGGCGCACGCCTCGCCGACGTGCTCAAGTCCGTCGGCGTCGCGCCGGGCGCACTCGAGGTCGTCGCCGATGCCGCCGACTCGCCGACGCTGACCGGGCCCGACTTCGTCAAGAGCCTGCCGATTGCGAAGGCGCTGGATCCCGACACGCTCATCGCCTGGGAGATGAACGACGAGCCGCTCCCGCGCTGGAACGGCTTTCCCGCGCGCCTCGTCGTGCCCGGCTGGACGGCGACCTACTGGGTCAAGTGCCTCACGGCCCTCTCGATCGTCGACCGGCCATTCGACGGCTTCTGGATGAAGACCGCCTATCGCGTCCCGCGGGGCCACTTCGGCCCGAGCGGCTTCGACTCGCAGGACACCGGGCAGACCTCGCCCATCACCGCGATGCGCGTCAACTCGCTGGTCGTGGAGCCGGCGCCGGGCGCCGCGCTTCCGGCGGGACGGGCGAGTACGATCCGGGGCATCGCCTGGGACGGCGGATCGGGAATCCGCCGCGTCGGCGCCTCGACCGACGGCGGCGCGAGCTGGCGCGACGCCGCGCTCGGCGCGGACCTCGGGCGCTATGCCTGGCGACCGTGGTCGGTGGAGGTCACGCCGGCCGCCGGTGCGACCCTTCGCCTCGCGATCCGCGCGGAGGCGAACGACGGCACGACGCAACCCGAGGCGCTCGTGCCGAACCCGGCCGGCTATCACCACAACGTGGTGCAGCAGGTGGAATACCGTGCGGCCTGAGCGTGCGGCCCTTGCGCTCTTCGTGGCGGGCCTCGCCGCCCTGCCCCTGCCTTCGCGGGCGGCGGACGAAGGCAGCCTCCGGCTCGCCGATGGCACGGGCCGCGAGCGCGTGCAGGCCGCCTGCTCGATGTGCCACAGCCTCGACTACATCCTGATGAATTCACCCTTCCAGGACCGGGCCGCCTGGCAGAAGACCGTCGACAAGATGGTCAAGGTGTACGGAGCGCCGCTCTCGCCCGCGGAGACGGCGCAGGTCGTCGACTACCTCGCGGAGCGCTACGGCCCCTAGCGTGAGTTCCCGGCTCCCACTGCTGGCCGGCCTGCTCGCCGCCGCGGCGGCGCTGCTTGCGTGGCAACGCGTGCAGGCGCCGCCAGAGGAAGAGCCGCGTGCCGCCGCCGTCCGTGCGGCTGCCGCGCCGCGCGAATCCGCCTATCGCGACGCCCGCATCGAAGATCCCGCCGGCATCCTCGCGCCTTTCGGCCCGCGGCTCAGCCGCATGACGGACGAGCTGCTCGAGGACACCGGCGTCGAGGTCCACGTGGTCACGACGCGGGAGCGCGGCCTCATCGAGCAGCAATCGGTCGAACTCTTCCAGGCACGACGGGTCGGCGGCTCGGCGCCGACCGGCGGCATCCTCATTCTCCTCAATCCCGCGACGCGCCAGGCGCGCATCGAGGTCGGCTATTCGCTGGAAGGCGGGTTGACCGACCTGCACATGGGCCGCCTCGCGCGCGACCAGCTCGCGCCCTACGCTTCCTACGCGATCGCCGGCATGGCGGTCATGGACGTGCTTCATTACCTGCGCGACCAGGTCTACGCCGCGGCCGTCACGGGCAACATCACGCTCGGCGAGGAGTTCCGCCGGCGCGCCGCCTTCAAGCCCTTCGAGCGGTATCTCTCCGGCGGCGCGGGCGCGAAGACCAAGCTGCCGGACCTGCCGATGGACGCCGACCTGAAGA
>DASSUY010000147.1:0-2872 GCA_035706525.1 Steroidobacteraceae bacterium | reverse complement strand
ATGCCGCCGGCGTGCCCGTCATCCGCGGCGCGACCCGCGCGGACGTCGCGCGCGCGACGGGCTACGTGCCTGCCCAGGACCGCCTGTTCCAGATGGACCTCCTCCGGCGCGTCGGCGCGGGCGAGCTCGCGGCGCTCCTCGGGCCGGGCCTCGTCCCGCGCGACCGTCGCATCCGGCTGCACCAGTTCCGCCCGCGCGCCCGCGCGGCGCTCGCCGCGCTCGACCCCGCCGAGCGCGGCCTGCTCGAGGCCTATGCCGAGGGCGTGAACGCCGGCGCCACGGCCTTGCGCAGGCATCCCTTCGAGTACCTGCTGCTGCGCCGCGAGCCCGCGCCCTGGCGACCCGAGGACAGCCTGCTCGTCGCCTATGCGCAGTGGATCGACCTGCAGGGGCTCGACGACTTCGACGAGCAGCGGAACGACCGCCTCGCCGCCGCGCTGCCCGCCGCAGCCGCGCGGCTCCTGACGGCGCCCGACCCGGCCTTCGAGGCTCCGCTCGACGGGAGCCGCCTGCCGCAGGTCCCGCTGCCCGATCCTTCGGAATACGACCTGCGCGGCCTCGACGAAGCGCTTTTCGATCGCATCGACAAGCGGCGCGAGGCGAAGCGGCGCATCGCGCGGGCGACGCCCGCGCTCGCGCCGGGCAGCAACAACTTCGCGGTGGCCGGGACCCGCACGGCCGACGGCCGGGCGCTGCTCGCGAACGACATGCACTTGCGGCTCCGCGTCCCGAACATCTGGTACCGGGCCCGCCTCGTCGTGACGGGCGCGGGGCTGGACGTCACCGGCGTGACGCTGCCGGGCCTCCCGGCGGTCGTCGCGGGCAGCAACGGCCACATCGCCTGGGGCTTCACGAACAGCTACGGCGACTTCCAGGACCTCGTGCGCCTCGAGCGGGGCCCCGGCGCGGACGAGTACCTCGCGCCCGACGGCCCGAGGAAGCTGGAGGTCGCGGCCGAGACGATCGACGTCGCGGGCGCGGCGCCGGAAATCCTGCGCGTGAAGAGGACGATCTGGGGGCCGGTGATCGGCATGGACGGCGAGGGCCGCCCGCTCGCGCTCGCCTGGACGGCGCATCAGGCGGAGGCGACGAGCCTCTCAGTGATGCGGCTCGAGCGCGCGAAGGGGCTGGAGGAAGCGGCGTCGATCGCGGCGGGCGCGGGGATGCCGGGCCAGAACGTGATGATCGCCGACTCGACAGGCCGCATCGGCTGGGTGCTCTCCGGGCGCCTGCCGCGGCGCGCGGGCATCGACCCGACGCGGCCCTCGGACTGGCGGCGCACGGGAACCGGATGGCTGGGCCTCCGGCCGGCGGATGAATCGCCCCGCATCCTCGACCCGGCGCTCGGCTACGCCTGGAGCGCGAACGCCCGCGTCGTCGGCGGCGAAGCCTTCGCGCGCGTCGGCGACGCCGACTACGCGCCGGCTGCGCGCGCACGCCAGATCCGCGACCGGCTCGCGGCGCTCCCGCGCGCGAACGCCGCGGACCTGCTCGCGATCCAGCTCGACGACCGCGCGGATTACCTCGCGCGCTGGCAGCCGGTCGCCCTGAAGTCCTTGCGGCTCGCGGGCGAGCGGGAGGCCGCCCGGCTCGTCGCGGGCTGGAGCGGCCACGCCGCCGTCGACGATCCGGGTTATCGGCTCGTGCGCGAGTTCGAGCGCTCGGTGACGCGCGACGCCTTCGCGATGATCGCCGCGCCCGCCATCGCGCGCTGGCCGACTTTCGACTGGACGCCGCCACAGCGCTTCACGGAGACCGCCTGGCGGCTCGTGGAGTCGCGGCCCCTGCACCTGCTCGACCCGCGATTCCCCGACTGGGACGCCTGGCTCGCGGACGTCGCGGGCCGTGCGGCGCGCGCGCTTCCGCCGGAATGCACCGACCTCGCGGGCTGCAGCTGGGGCCGCGTCAACACCACGCGCATCCAGCATCCGCTCAGCATCGCGCTGCCCTTGCTCGCGCGCCTCCTCGACATGCCGGCGGAGCCCTTGCCGGGCGACGCTTTCGTGCCGCGCGTGCAGTCGCCGGACTTCGGCGCATCCGAACGATTCGTGGTTTCGCCGGGACGCGAGGCCGAAGGCCTCTTCCACATGCCGGGCGGCCAGAGCGGCCACCCGCTTTCGCCGTTCTATCGCGCCGGGTATGAGGACTGGGCGGAGGGGCGGCCGGCGCCGTTCCTGCCCGGCCCGGCGGCGCACGTCCTCCGCCTCTCGCCCCAGGGCTGACCCGCCCGCCGTCGCGCAGGTATGATCGCGCGACCGGGTTTTCCGGCCAGGGGGAAAAAAATGAGGATGACGATCGACCCGCGCGCCGCCGCAGCGGCCGCGATCGCCGCGCTCTGTGCCTGCGCGGCCGCCGCCAGCGAGCCCACGAAGCTCTCCGCCGCCGAAGCGCGCGGCCGCTACCTCGTGCAGACCGCTGGATGCAACGACTGCCACACGTCGGGTTATGCGCTCGCGAACGGCCGCATCGAGGAATCGAAGTGGCTGACCGGCGACATCGTCGGCTGGCGCGGGGACTGGGGCACGACTTACGCGCCCAACCTCCGCCTGACCGCGGCCCGGTTGACGGCGAAGGAGTTCATGGACCTCGCGCGCAGCCCGCTGCGGCCGCCGATGCCGTTCTTCAACCTGCGCGCGATGACCGACGAGGACGTCGGCGCCATCTACGCTTACCTCAGGAAGCTCGGGCCCGCCGGCGCGATGGCACCGGCCTATGTGCCGCCGGACGAGACGCCGGCAGGGCCGTTCGTGCAGTTTCCGCCGGCGCCCCCGGGCGCCCCGCCGTGAAGCCGCGCCGACGGGCCGGCGCCGCCGCCTGGCGTGCCGCGCTGCTCGCGCTGGTCGCGCTTCCGGCGGCGGGCGCCGAGCCCGTC
>DASSUY010000146.1:0-2840 GCA_035706525.1 Steroidobacteraceae bacterium | reverse complement strand
CTCCCGTATCGAGCGGCTATTTCGTCCGCAAGCTTTCCAGGTCGAGAAGCACGGTAGGGGCCGTCGCACGCGATCGCCGGGGAAATCTCGCCGCGGCGACCTCCACCGGCGGGACGAGCGGTAAGCTCGCGGGCCGGGTCGGCGACTCGCCGATCGTCGGCGCGGGCACTTATGCGGACAACGCGGTCTGCGCCGTCTCGGGGACCGGCCTCGGCGAAGCCTTCATCCGCGCGGTACTTGCCCACGACGTCGCCGCGCGCATGCGATATCGCGAGGAGAGCCTGGCGAGCGCCGCGCGCCACGCGCTCGCGACCGTAGCCCGGCTCGGCGGCGACGGCGGCCTCGTCGCGGTAGACCGGCAAGGGCGTATCGTCATGCCTTTCAACAGCGAAGGCATGTACCGCGCTTGCCGCGACGCCGCGGGCCGCAAGTCCGTAGCGCTCATCGAATGAAAAGACTCCTCGCCGGCTTGTGTGTCGCCACAGCAGCGTGCTCGACGCTCTATGCGCCGCCGGCGGCGCTCGTCAACGAGATCGCGCCCACCGGGCACCTGCGTGCCGCCCTCGCTTCCAACGATACCGTCTCGCGCGACGTCGCGCGGCAGCTCGCGCGGCACTTGCAGGTGCCCCTCGCGGCAACCACGTTCGGTGCATCCTTCGACGTCGCCTTCGCCCTGCCCGAAGCCGCGCGCGCCGCGCAGCTCGACTTCACCGAGCCCTACCTCGTGGTCGACGGCCGGCCGCGAGTGATTGCTCTCCCGCGCGGACGCCCGCAGGCGGGCGAATACCTGCGCGACTTCGTAGAGGAGTTGAAGTCCACCGGCTTCGTCGCGCAGTCGATCGAGCGGCGCGGCATGCAGGCACGGGCCTCGGTTCCGAAGTGATCGTCGAGCTTCGCGCCGCGCCGCTGCCCTTCATCGGCGCGCTCGCCGTGCATTGCTGGTTCGTGGTGCGCGACGATGCGGGACGGCAGGAGCGCTGGGAGGTCTGGCAGACGCCCGACGCCGGCGGCACGAGCATCGGCCACGTGCACCGCGACCTCAAGCCCCCGGACGCCGGCGTTGGCGGCGGGCCGCCGCGCACGCTTGCGCGTTGGGAGGGCCATGCTGCCGAGCGTATAAGGACGATCCTGGAAAACATCGCGCGCTACCCGCACTGCCGCCGCTACCGCTACTGGCCGGGCCCCAACAGCAACACCTTCGCCGCCTGGGTGCTGCACCAGGCCGGCATCCACTTCCCGTTCCCCTGGAAGGCCTTCGGCGCCCGCTTTCCGAGTTCGGGGACGGAGCCCTAATTGGCACAATCGCGGGACGGAGCCCAAACTTCGAAGAGGAGGTCGCATGTCCGATGTCCATGAGGGTGGGTGCGTATGTGGCGCTCTGCGCTATCGCGTCCGCGGATCGCCGGTCGTCGCCATGGCGTGCCACTGTCGCTTTTGTCAACGGCGACTCGGAACCGCGTTCGCGCTCATCGCGTACTTCGAGGACAAGAACGTCCAGTTCACTCGTGGACGAGCTCAAGCATACGAACACCGGTCGGACGAAAGCGGCCGGTGGCTACGAATCGCTTTCTGTCCTCGATGCGGCACAACTCTCAGCCATACCGCGGAAGTACGGCCCGGCATGCGCGCCATTGCCGTGGGAACTTTCGATGATGCCGAATGGGTGAAGATCGAACGGCATATCTGGTTGCGCTCGAAACGAGCGTGGGTCGCCATTCCTCCGGATGTGAGCACGTTCCCTCAGGGTTCCGCCGGCACTCCGACTTAAGCTGTCCGGAGCGTCAGGGAGGATTGATGCCGATGAAAGTCCTCATATCCGGCGGTTTCCACGGCGCGTACGAGCGGGTGCTGCCGGAGTTCGAGCGTACGACGGGCATTGCGGTCGTGACGGGCTCGGGCGCGTCGCAGGGAACGGGGCCGCAGACGATTCGGGCGCAGCTCGATCGCGGCGTGCCGGCGGACGTCGTCATTCTCTCCCGGGAAGGACTCGAGGAGCTGATCGTCGCGAGCCGGATCGCGGCAGGAACCGACGTGGATCTCGCGCGAACCCCGATCGGCGTGGCAGTGCGCGCCGGCGCTCACAAGCCAGACGTGCGCACTGTCGCGGCCTTCGCGCAGGTCATGCTCGAGGCGAGAGCCGTTGCCGTGCCGAGCAGCACGAGCGGCATCTTTCTGATGAACGAGGTGTTTCCACGGCTCGGCATTGCCGGCAGGGTCGACATCAGGATTGCAGCGCGCGGGACGGGCGCGGCGGCGATGGTCGCGGCCGGAGAAGCGGACGTCGCCTTGATGCCGGTGAGCGAGATCGTGCACGCCCCTGGCGTAGAGCTCGCCGGCATCCTCGCCGAGGAGATCCAGCTGAACCAGGTCTTCGCAGCCGCGGTCGTGGCGGGCGCGCAGGCGGCGGAAGCGGGCCGGCGCCTGATCGCCTATCTCGCCTCGGAGCGCGCAGCAGAAGCGATCCGCAGTAGCGGGATGGAGCCGCTCGGCCCGAGAGAATTGCGAACCTGACCCCGAATTCGAGTCAGGGCTCCGTCCCGGAATTGAGCAGCAGCGCCACCGGAAATTCGGCGAGGAGGTCGGCGAGCGGCGTGGGACCGCCGCGGTGGCGGCGGCCGGTCAGGATGTCTTCCATCTCCACCGGCGGCAGGGGCAGCCGCGACTCGCCCCACACACGCGCCCCGGTGGGCGCGAGGTCCTGCGGCGTGACCAGACGTGCGAAGAGCCGCGGCGCGACCGCGACGAGCATGCGCCCGCTCGAGCGCAGCGCGAAGGCGACGACGTTCTGCTCGCGGCCGGCATCGGCGTAGAGCGGCGTGTACGCCGCGCCGTAGAAGAGC
>DASSUY010000145.1:0-4864 GCA_035706525.1 Steroidobacteraceae bacterium | reverse complement strand
AGCCACCTTTAGCGGCTGGCGTCTGGTAGTTCCTGATTTCCGCCGTCGCTAAAGGTGGCTGTCCCCTTTTCAAAAAGGTGAACGTCCCCTTTTCGCGTCCCTTCAATCAGCGGAAGGAGATCCTGACGCTGCCCGAGCCGGTGTCGATCACGCCGCGGGCGGCGCCGTCCTTCATCTTCACGATGGTCACGTCGTCCACCTGGCGCATGCTCGCGCCGGGCACGTCGACGTCGACGCCCCCGCTCCCCGTGTCGATGTGGATCTCCATCGAGGGCTGGGCGGAAGAGCGCAGCGTCACGCTGCCCGACCCGGTGTCGATGCCGAGCCGCGTCATCGCCGAGAGGTCGCCGTCGATGTCGACGCCCCCCGAGCCCGTGTCCATCAGGAGGCTCGTGACCTCGCTCACGCCGCGGGCGACCACCGAGCCCGAGCCCGTATCGGCCTCGAGGCTGCCGGCGAAGCCCTCGACGCGCACGTCGCCCGAACCGGTGTCCGCCGCGATGCGGCCCCGGCCATTCGTGACCTGCACCGAGCCCGAGCCCGTGTCCGCGACGATCTCGCACTCGCAGTCCGTGATCTTCACGGACCCGGAGCCGGTGTCGGCGGCGACGCTCCCGCGGTGCCCGTTCACGGTCACCGCCCCGCTCCCGGAGTCGAGCTCGAGCTGCCCCTCGCCGCCCGTCGAGGTGAGCCGCCCGGCGCCGCCGTCGAGCCTCAGCGTCCCGGAGAACCGCTCCGCCGAGGCGTCGCCGAAGTGGTGCTTCACCTCGACCTTGGCGCCGGCCGGCGCGCTGATCAGGAGGTCGACGCGAAGCGCCGGCGCGTCGTCGCGGTCGGCGACGAGCCGGATGCGCTCGCCGAGGTACTCGACGCGGCTCGTGGAGAACCAGTGCTTCGAGCCGTCCTCCGAGTACAGCACCGGGAAGTCCTCGTCCGGGATGCGCACGTCGAAGCGCGATCCCGCGCCGACGTCCGAACTGCGGTAGTCGACGAGTTTGACGAGGCGCTCCGCCTCGGCCTGGCTCTCCGTCTCGACCGTCGCGGTCGCCGTGATGCGGATCCCGGGCGTGTCGCCGCGCACGACGCGGATGTCGCCGATGAGGTTCCGCACGGTGAGCCCGGCGTTCGACTCCGGCTTGAAGTCGAATGCCCGCGTCGCCGTCGCGCTCGCTGCAAGGGCGGGGAGGGTCGCCCCGGTCAGGGCGAGCGCGGCGGCGGCGCGAAACATGCTGTTCATCGTCAAGAGGCTCCTTGGAATCGGGTTCAGCTCGTCTCGTCGCGGTAGCGGCGCACCCACATGGCGGCAGCCAGGAGGAGCGCGGCCACGACGACGCCGGCCCACAGGTCGGGCGCGCGCAGGAATTCGAGCACGCGGGCCTGCCAGTCGACCTCGCCGAGGCGCTCGGCGAGCTCGGCGAGGCCGTTGACGTCGCCGCGGTCCGGCTGGCCGTCGGGCCTGCGCTCACCGAAGGCGGCGTACAGCCCGAACAGGCGCTCCATCACGAGGTCGCGCACGTAGGAAGTCCGGAGGACCACGGCCTCGAGCACGGCGGCCGCGACCGGCGGCAGCACCGCCCACAGGAAGGGCGCGCGCGGCGCCCAGGCGGAGGCGAGCATCAGGTAGGAGACGACCGGCGCGTACCAGAGGACCGCGACGACGCAGGTCGCGAGCGCCATCGCCGCGCCGCCCGCGATCGCGTGCGGGTGCAGCCAGAGGCCCGGGTAGTGCCCGCTCAGCGCGAACTTCGCCATCAGGCCGCCGCCGATCGCGAGGTGCGCGATGACGGCGCCGGCGGTGGCGACCAGCGGGATCAGCACCGCGGCGGTCGCGAACTTCGACAGCACGGTCTCAGCGTCCGAGAGCGGCAGCGACTTCCAGAACAGCACGCTGCGGTCCGCGCGGTCCGCGTACAGGGCGTCGATGCAGTAGAAGAACCCGACCGTGCCCATGACGAGGAAGATGATCGCCGTCACCATCGCGTAGGCGAGCATGTGCAGCCGGATCTGGCCGTCGCGCGGGACGTCCGCGAACGAGGCGTTCACGTCGAAGCCGAGGTGCGCGCGGGCCAGCATCAGGAGCAGGAACAGGCAGCCGATCACGATCGCCGGCGCGATCCAGATCGCGCGGTGCTCGGCGACCTCGCGGCGCACCAGCCAGAGGAAACGGTTCATGCGCGCGCTCCCTGGATGACCGCGACGAAGAGGTCGGCGACGGAGGGCACGCCCACCTCGCCCAGCCGGCCGAGCTCGGCGCGGTCGATCCCGTTGAAAAGCATGTGGGTGCGGCCGAGCCCCTGGCGCTCCGACATCGGCCGGAGCGAGCGCGCCGCCGCGACGTTCTCGGGGCGGACTGCGACCTGGGCGTAGCGGTCCTGCACGTCGTCCATCGACGCGTCCAGCACGATGCGGCCGTGGTCGATGAACAGGAGGTCGGTGAGCAGGTGCTGCACCTCCTCCACCTGGTGCGTCGTCACGAGGATCGTGCGCTCCTCGTCGAAGTACTCGTTCAGCAGCGTGTCGTAGAACTGCTTGCGCATCAGGATGTCGAGGCCGAGCGTCGGCTCGTCGAGCACCAGCAGCTTCGCGTCGATCGCCATCACGAGCGCGAGGTGCAGCTGCGTGACCATGCCCTTCGACAGCTCGCGCACGCGGCTGGCCTTCCGGATGTCGCTGCGTCCGAGGAAGTGCTCGCAGACTTCGCGGCGGAACCGGGGATGGGTCGCGCCGACGAAGTCGATGAGCTGGGAAACCCGGATCCAGCGCGGCAGCACGGCGACGTCGGCGATGAAGCAGACGTCCTGCATCAGGCGGTGGCGCTGGCGGTAGGGATCGAGGCCGAGCACGGAAAGCTCGCCCTCGAAGCGCGTGAGCCCGAGCAGGGCCTTGAGCGCGGTCGTCTTGCCGGCGCCGTTCGGGCCGATGAGGCCGACGATGCGCCCGGGACGGACCGTGAAGCTCACGCCGTCGAGCGCGCGGGTCGTGCCGAAGCTCTTGGCGAGCCCGCGTGCAGTGATGAGGTCAGCCACGCTCCCCCTCCTCGTCATCCGCGTCCTCGGCGCCCGGCGCGGAATCGCCGAGCGCGGCCGTCAGGGTCGGCGCCGGCGCGGGCGGGACCTTGTCGAGCGCGTCCAGGAGCTCCTTGGGCTCGAAGCCGAGGCGCTGGATGCGCCCGGCGATCTTCGGCCATTCCTCCTCGAGGAAGAGCTGGCGCTCGTCCTTCAGGAGGGCGCGGCGCGCGCCCTCCGTCACGAACATGCCCCGCCCCCGGCGCTTCTCGACGAGGTGCTCGTCGACCAGCTGCTGGTAGCCCTTGAGGACGGTCAAGGGGTTCAGGCGGTACTCGGCTGCGACGCTGCGGACCGACGGCAACGGGTCGCCGTCGTTCAGGACGCCCTCGAGGATCATCGCCACCACGCGGTCGCGGAGCTGGCGATAGATCGGCAGGCTGTCGTTCCAGGTCGTGTCCATTGCGTCCACGTGAGTTATAGCCCGCTACCAGACTACTTTAGCAGAGCACCCTCAGAATCCCGCATTGATGGCGGGAGACGCGCCGTGCTCGGCCTTGACCTCGTCCTTCGCGACCATGTGCGCGATGCGCTTGGCGACGACCACGACTTCCGGCAGCTGCGTGGCGGCGGCGTAGTGCGAGCCGAACTCGCGCTTGCCCCTGACCACGACTTCCGGCAGCTGCGCGAGGCGCGTCATGCCGGCATCGATCGGGCGAAGCTCGCCGACCTGCACGGTGCCGCGGGGGGCGGCCGCCAGGTAGGCCTGATCCATGACCAGCGCGCCGAACGAAACGATGGCCACCGCTGCCGCTGCACTGACCGCCATCCGGGTGTTCTTTGAAACCATCGTGAACATGACTCTCTCCTTTCCTTTCCTTCGATTCGGACCCGGCCCTTTGCCGGTCCCGATGTACTGATGTGCTCCTCTGGTGTTGTAGTGAACTATAACACCGACTCGATTGCAAGCCCCTTCTGCGAAAAAAGTTGACCCTGTCGGCCTTTTTTCGCAAAAACAATCACTTACATATGGCCGAAGGCCCTCGAGGCGCGCTGCAGCGCCCTCCGGCGGGCTTTCGAGGCCGACTTTTTGCGCAAGACCCGAACACCCCGGGGCGGGTTCGCACGTTCAAGAAGACGGCCCTCCCGCCCTTCCGGGTACAGTGGCCGCCGATGGGAGCAGGCGACGCCGACGCGCAACTCATGCTGCGTTACGCCGCGGGTGATGCACGCGCGTTCGACGAGCTGTATGCGAACCACCGCGGCGGGCTCTGGCGATTCATACGGCGGAGCGTCAAGGACCCCGCCGCGACGGACGACGTGTTCCAGGAGTGCTGGTCGCGCGTGATCGCGCACCGCGACAGCTACCGGCCCGAAGCGCGGTTCGCGACCTGGCTGTACCGGATCGCGCACAACTGCTGCATGGACCACTGGCGCAAGGCGGGCCGCCGCGCCGCGCGCGAGGCGTCCGACGACGAGGTGGTCGCGGCCGCGGCGGACGACGGCGAGACGCTCGAGCCGCTCGCCGCGACGCTCGCTGCGGAAGCAGGCGCGCGGCTCGCGGCGGCGCTCGAGGCGCTGCCGCCGGAACAGCGCACGGCTTTCCTGCTCTACGTGGAAGGCGGCCTGTCGGTCGCGGAGATCGGCGATGCGACCGGCGTCAATCCCGAGGCCGCGAAGAGCCGGCTTCGCTACGCCGCGCGGCGGCTCAAGGAGGCGCTCGACGACGGCGCGCTGGACGAACGGAGATGAACGAAGGCAGCGACGAAGCGAACGTCCCGCGCGAGCCCTGGAAGCGGCTGCTCGAGGACACCGAAGACGGACCGCCGGAGACGACGGACGCGCGCATCCGCGCGGCC
>DASSUY010000144.1:0-20942 GCA_035706525.1 Steroidobacteraceae bacterium | reverse complement strand
GACGTCCGCTTCGCGATCGCCAAGCGCATCGTCGAGCGCGCCGCCGACCACGGCATCCCGCGCTCCGACGTCGTCGTCGACCCGCTCGTGATGCCGATCGGCGCGATCAACCAGGCGGGCGTGCAGGTCATGCGCCTCGTGCGGCGCCTGCGCGAGGAGCTCAAGGTCAACACGACCTGCGGTGCCTCCAACATCAGCTTCGGCCTGCCGAACCGCGACGGCATCAACAGCGCCTTCCTCACGATGGCGATCGCCTCGGGACTCACCTCGGCGATCACGAACCCGCTCCACCTCGAGACCGTGAAGGCCTGCCTCGGCGCCGACGTGATGATGGGCCACGACCCGCACTGCGAGCGCTGGATCGCGCGCTTCCGCGAGCAGGCGCCGCCCGGCGCGGAGGCCGAGGCCGGCCGCGGCCGCCGCGAGCGGGGGCGCCGGCCCCGCGCCTAGCGCGCCGCGCCGCCAGCCGTGGCCGGCCAGGATCCCCTCGTCGTCTTCACGCCCTCGGGCAAGCGCGGGCGCTTCCCCGTCGGCACGCCGCTGCTCTCCGCCGCGCGCGCGCTCGGCGTCGACGTCGACTCCGTCTGCGGCGGGCGCGGCATCTGCGGCCGCTGCCAGGTGCTGGTGGCGGAAGGCGAGTTCGCCAAGCACGGCGTGCGCTCGGGCGCGGACAGCGTCTCGCCCGTCTCCGAGCCCGAGCAGCGCTATGCCCGCCGCCGCGGCCTCGCGCCCGGCCGCCGCCTCTCCTGCTCGACACGCGTCGAGCGCGACGTGGTCGTCGACGTGCCACCCGAGAGCCAGGTGCACCGCCAGGTCGTCCGCAAGGACGCCGACGCGCGCGAGATCGCGCTCGACCCGGTCGTGCGGCTGCACTACGTCGAGGTGCGCGAGCCGGACATGCACGATCCCTCCGGCGACCTCCGGCGCCTCTACGACGCGCTCGAGCGCGAATGGGAGCTGAAGGGGCTCTCCTGCGACGCCTCGCTGCTCGCGGGCCTGCAGTCGGCGCTGCGCAAGGGCGGCTGGAAGGTCACGGTCGCCGTGCACGGCGGCTCGCAGGTCATCGCCCTCTGGCCCGGCTTCCACGACCGCGCCTTCGGCATGGCGGTGGACGTCGGCTCGACCACGGTGGCGGCGCACCTCTGCGACCTCGAGAGCGGGGAGCTGGTCGCGGCGGCGGGGATCATGAACCCGCAGATCCGCTTCGGCGAGGACCTCATGAGCCGCGTCTCGTACGCGATGATGAACCCGGGCGGCGCGGCACAGATGACGGAGGCGATCCGCGGCGCGCTCACGGCGCTCGCCGCCGACCTCGCGAAGAGCGCCGGCGTCGAGACCGGCGACATCCTCGAGATGACGCTCGTCGGCAACCCGATCATGCACCACCTGGTGCTCGGCATCGACCCGGTCGAGCTCGGCGGCGCGCCGTTCGCGCTCGCCGTGGACGAGTCGCTGACGATCCCGGCGGCCCAGCTCGGCATCGGCGTGAACCCGAACGCGCGCGTGTACGTCCTGCCCTGCATCGCGGGCCACGTGGGCGCGGACTGCGCCGGCGTGATCCTCGCCGAGCGCCCCGACCGGCGCGAGGAGCTGACGCTGCTCGTCGACGTCGGCACGAACGCCGAGATCGTCCTCGGCAACCGCGAGCGGCTGCTCGCCTGCTCGAGCCCGACCGGCCCCGCCTTCGAGGGCGCGCAGATCAGCTGCGGCCAGCGCGCGGCGCCCGGCGCGATCGAGCGCGTGCGCATCGATCCCGAGACGCTCGAGCCGCGCGTGCGCGTGATCGGGAGCGAGCTGTGGTCCGACGACCCGGGCTTCGCCGCGGCGACCGCGCGCACGGGCGTCACCGGCGTCTGCGGCTCGGGCATCATCGAGGTGATCGCCGAGATGTACCTCGCCGGCATCATCAGCCGGGACGGCGTGATCGACGGCGCGCTGGCCGCGAAGAGCGACCGTGTCGTCGCCGACGGCCGCACGTTCTCCTACGTGCTGCACCGCGGCGACGTCCCGATGAAGATCACGCAGAACGACGTCCGCGCGATCCAGCTGGCGAAGGCGGCGCTCTACGCCGGCGTCCGGCTGCTCATGGACCACCTCGGCGTCGACCGCGTGGACCGCATCGGCCTCGCCGGCGCGTTCGGCAGCCACATCGACACGAAGTACGCGATGGTGCTCGGGCTCATCCCGGACTGCGACCTCGGGCGCGTGGCCTCGGTCGGCAACGCCGCGGGCGCCGGCGCCCGCATCGCGCTCCTCGACGCGGCGGCGCGCGGGACGATCGAGGAGCTCGTGCGCCGCGTCGAGAAGATCGAGACCGCCATCGAGCCGCGCTTCCAGGCGCACTTCGTCGAGGCGATGGCGATCCCGCACAAGACCGCGCCGTATACTGAGCTTCGGAAGGTCGTCGCCCTGCCCGCGCCGCGCGAGGGCTCGGCGCCGGGCGCGGCCCGCGGGCGCCGCGGGACCGGCGCGCGGGGGCGGAGGCCGGCAGGCAGCTAGCACAGGGGGGCGGGCGACATGGGCGTCACGGATACGGTCATCCTTTTCGCCTACCTCGCGCTCCTCGTCGCCCTCGGCCTCTACGCGCAGCGCCGCAAGGCGGACGTCGACGACTACTTCGTCGCCGGCCGGCGCATGGGGCCGCTCACCATCGCCTGCATGTGGGTCGCCGCCTGGATCGGCGGCGCCTCCATCGTCGGCACCTCGGCCCGCGTGTACGAGCAGGGCATCACGGGCATCTGGTACATCCTCGGGATCGCGCTCGGCTGCGCGCTGTTCGGGCTCACGTCCGCGCGGCGCGTGAAGCGGCTCGGCGACGACGACCGCCACCTGACCTACCCGGACTTCATCGAGCGGCACTACGACAACCGCACGCGCGCCGTCGCGACGGTCACGACGGTGCTCGCCTACACGGCCTATTCGGCGGGGCAGTTCGCCGCCGCCGCGGCCATCCTGCAGGTGCTCATCGGCTGGAGCTACGGGCAATGCCTGCTGCTCGCCGGCGCGATCGTGACGCTCTACACCGCGGCGGGCGGCTACCTCGCCGTCACCTACACTGACCGCCTGCAGGTGACGCTCGTCGTGGTCGGGATCGTCGCGGTGGGCATACCCGTCGCCGCGTCCCAGGCGGGCAGCTGGTCCGGCATGCAGGCGGCCCTCCCGGCGTCGCACTACGACTTCGGCGCCCAGGGCTGGGACCGCGTCGCGGCGCTCGTCGTCTCGATGGTGCTGAGCTTCTTCGTCGCGATGGACAGCTTCTCGCGCAGCTTCGCCGCGCGCGACGCCAAGGCCGCGCGGCTGGGGGCGCTGCTCGCGCCGGTCCTGATGCTGCCGATCGCGCTCGCCGTCGCCTGGCTCGGGCTCGCCGCCGCCGTGCTCTACCCGGAGCCGTCCTCCGGGGCCGGCATCCTCGCTACCTTCGTCGTCGACCGCTTCCCCGTGGGCCTCCGGGGCCTCATGGTGATCGGCATCCTGTCGGCCGTGATGTCGGTCGCTTCCATCAGCGTGCTCACCGCCTCCGCGAACTATGCGCGGGACATCCACCAGCGCTACCTGCGGCCCGACCTGCCGCCCGCCGCGATGCTGCGCATCGGCGCGCTGGCCTCGGTGGGCGCGGGCGCGCTCGGCCTCCTGCTCGCCTGGCGGATGCGCGACATCATCGACATCCTGCAGTTCGGCTTCACGCTCAACTCGGCGGGGCTCTTCCTGCCGACGATCGCGGCGCTCTGGACGGACCGCGTCCCCGCGTCCGCCGCTTTCTGGAGCACGGCGGCCTCGCTCGCGACGGTCGTCGGCTGGCGGATCGCGGCGGAGGCCGGGGCCGGCGGGATCTTCGCCGTCGACCCGCTCTGGCCGGGGCTCGCCGTCTCCGCGCTCCTGCTCCTCGTCCTCTCGGCCCGCGCGCGGTGAAGGTCGTCTTCGCGGAAATGCCCGAGGCGGAAGGGCGGGACCTCTCGATCGAGCGCCGACAGCTGCCCGCCGATGCCCGCGTCGAGACCTTCACCTACCGCGGCGACCGCGAGGCGCTCGCCGCCGCCTGCCGCGACGCCGACGCGATCCTGACCGACTACGTCCCCTTCGACCGCGGCCAGCTCGAGCGGCTCGAACGCTGCCGGATCATCTCGGTCGCGGCCACCGGCTGGGACTGCGTGGACGTCGCCGAGGCCGCGACCCGCGGCATCCGCGTCGCCGCGGTCGGCGAGTACTGCACGGAGGAGGTCGCCGACCACACGCTGGCGCTCATCCTCGCGCTCGAGCGGCGGCTGTTCGACTACCACCGGCAGGTGCAGGAGGCGCACGACTGGCGTTGGAACGCCGTCACCGGGATCCGCCGCATCGCCGGCGCGACGCTCGGGCTCGTCGGCTTCGGCCGCATCGGGCAGGCCGTCGCGCGCCGCGCGCGGGGCTTCGGCCTGGCCGTGATCGCCTCGGACCCGCGGATGGAGGCCTCCGCCGCCGCGCGCGAGGGCGTCGAGCCCGTCGGCTTCGACGAACTGCTCGCCCGCGCCGACATCCTGAGCCTGCACTGCAACCTCGACGCCTCGAACCGCGGGCTGGTCGGCCGCGCGGCCTTCGCGAAGATGCGGCGGCGCCCCCGCCTCGTGAACGTGGCGCGCGGCGGGCTGGTCGTGGAGGCGGACCTGGTGGAGGCGCTGGATGCCGGCCAGGTCTCGGGCGCCGCCCTCGACGTGCTGGCTGAGGATTCCCCGGACCTCGGGCATCATCCGCTCGTGGGACGCCGCGACGTCATCCTGACGCCGCACGTGGCGTTCTACTCGGAGGCGGCGCTGGACGACCTGAGGCGGATTTCCGCGGCCAACATCACGGCCTTCCTCGAGGGACGGCCGCAGGACGTGTTCCGGCTGGTGCCCGCGCCATGAGCGGCAAGGTCACCTTCGACGGCGCGCCGGAGCGCGGCACGATCAACTTCAGCGTCGGCCAGCCGTCGGCGGACCTCTTGCCGCTCGGGCTGCTCGGCGGCGCGGGCGCCCGCTTCTTCGCGGATGCCGAGCCGCTCGAGCTGAACTACGGCCAGCGCCAGGGCGATGCCCGCTTCCGCGCGGCACTCGCGGCCTTCCTCGCGGAAAGCTCCGGCGCAGCCGTCGAACCGGACTCGCTGATGCTGACGGGCGGCATCTCGCAGGCGCTCGACTTCGTCTGCGGCCGCTTCGCGCGCCCGGGCGACCTCGTCGTCGTCGAGGAGCCGAGCTACCCGTATTCCTTCCAGATCTTCCGCGACCACGGCCTCGAGGTCGCCGGCGTGCCGGTGGACGGCGCGGGCATGGACGTCGCCGCGCTCGAGCGCCTGCTCGCGACGAGGAAGCCCAGGCTCGTCTACGTGATCCCCGCCTTCCACAACCCGACCGGCCAGGTGATGGGTCGCGCGCGGCGCGAGCGCCTGGTCGCGCTCTCGCGCGAGCACGGCTTCGTGATCGTCGCCGACGAGGTCTACCAGTTCCTCCACCACGGTGAGCCGCCGCCGCCGTCCTTCGGCGCACTGGGCGCCGCCGGACGCGCGCTCTCGCTCGGCACGTTCTCCAAGATCCTCGCGCCGGGCCTGCGCCTCGGCTGGATCCAGACGACGCCCGACCTCATGAAGACGCTGCTCGCGAGCGGCGCGCTCGTCTCGGGCGGCAACTTCAACCATTTCACCTCGCACGTGGTGCGCCAGGTCCTCGAGCGCGGCGAGCTCGCGCCCTTCGTCGCGACGCTGCGCGAGCGCTACGCCGAGCGCGCGGCCGCCATGGACGCCGCCCTGCGGCGGCACCTCGGCGGCGTCGCGCGCTGGTCGCGGCCGGGCGGCGGCTATTTCTTCTGGCTCGAGCTGCCCGAGGGCGCGGACGCGGGCAACCTCGAGGCCGCCGCGCGCGCCGCGGGCACGGGCTTCCTGCCGGGCAGCTTCTGCTCGGTCGACGGGTCGCTGCGGCACTGCATGCGCCTGTCCTTCGCGCACTACGGCGTCGCCGACATCCACGAGGGGATCGCGCGGCTGCGCCGTGCACTGATTCCATGAGCACAGACGCAGGCCCGGCGGGCACGCTGGACGTCGCGATGCAGCATGCGGGTCGGCTGCTGGAGGCGCGCCCGGAACTCGCCGCCGAGCAGGCGCGCGAAATCCTGAAGGTCGTGCCCCGCCATGCGCCCGCCGCCTTCCTGCTTGCGAAGGCGCTCGCCCGCAGCGGCCGGGGCGACGAGGCGATCGAGGCGCTCCGCCGCACCGTCGACCTGAGCCCCGACCACCCCGAGGCCTGGCGCGTCCTCGGCGACCACCTGATGGCCGTCGGCGACACCGAGGCGGCGGACGCCGCGTACCTCCGGCACATCGGCAACTCGAACCGGAACCCCGCGCTGGTCCAGGCCGCGGCGGCGATGGTGAAGAACGACCTTCCGCGCGCCGAGAGGCTCCTGAAGTCGCACCTGATGGAGTCGCCGACCGACGTGCCGGCGATCCGCATGCTGGCCGAGGTCGCGGCGCGCTGCGGACGCAGCGACGACGCGATCGCGCTCCTCGAGCGCTGCCTGGAGCTCGCGCCCGGCTTTTGGGCCGCGCGCTACCACTACGCCCTCCTGCTGTACCGCAGCAACGAAGCGCCGAGGGGCCTCGCCGAGCTCGACAAGCTGCTGGCGGAGGATCCCCGGAACCCCGGCTATCGCAACCTGCAGGCGGTGCTCTTGAGCCGCATCGGCGAGTACCGCCGCGCGGCCGACATCTACGCGAAGCTGCTCGCCGAGTACCCGGCGCATTCCAAGGTCTGGCTGAGCTACGGCCACGTGCTCAAGACCGAGAACCGGCTGGAGGAGGGCATCGAGGCCTACCGCCGCAGCATCGCCCTCGACCCGGTGTTCGGGGAGGCCTACTGGAGCCTCGCCAACCTCAAGACCTTCCGCTTCACCGACGCGGATCTCGCGGCCATGCGCGCCCACCTCGCGGACCCCGCGCTCGACGACGTGCACCGCGTGCACTTCCATTTCGCCCTGGGCAAGGCCTGCGAGGACGCCGGCGACTTCGCGCAGTCCTTCGAGCACTACGCGAAGGGGAACGCCCTGCATCGCGCGAGGCACCCGCACGACGCCGACCGCAATGCCGCGCGCATCCGGCGGCTCTGCAGGACGTATTCCGCCGGGCTCTTCCGCAGCCGCGCGGGCGCCGGCTGCCCCGCGCCGGACCCGATCTTCATCGTCGGCATGCCGCGCGCGGGCTCGACGCTCCTCGAGCAGATCCTGTCGAGCCATTCCGCCGTCGAGGGCACGAGCGAGCTGCCCGAGATCCTCTCGCTCGCCAAGGACCTCAGGGCCGAGACGAACGCGGAGGACGTGGCCGCCTACGCGGAGGTGCTGGCGCAGAAGGGCCCGGAGCAGCTCCGGAAACTGGGCGAGGGCTACATCGAGCGCACGCGCATCCAGCGGAAGACCGACAGGCCCTTCTTCATCGACAAGATGCCGAACAACTTCCTGCACGTCGGGATGATCCACCTGCTCCTGCCGAACGCGAAGATCATCGACGCGCGCCGGGATGCGATGGCCTGCTGCTTCTCGAACTTCAAGCAGCACTACGCCCGCGGCCAGCGCTTCAGCTACGACCTCAGGGACATGGGGCGCTTCTACCGCGACTACGTGGACCTGATGGCCCACTTCGACGAGGTCCTGCCGGGCCGCATCCACCGCGTGGTCTACGAGCGGATGGTCGAGGACACGGAGGCGGAGGTTCGCAAAGTCCTCGACTATTGCGGGCTGCGGTTCGAGCCGGCTTGCCTGCGCTTCTTCGAGAACGAGCGACCGGTCCGGACGGCGAGCTCCGAGCAGGTCCGCCAGCCGATCTACCGCCACGGCGTGGACCAGTGGCGTCATTTCGAGCCCTGGCTCGGACCCCTCCGGGAGGCCCTCGGTCCCACCCTCGCCCCCGGCCCGGACGACCGGTAAACCTGAAAGACGGTCGTTGCCCTGCCGCAACGCGTTAAACGCCGATTTTGCGTTGTTACGGCAATAGACGTAGGCTCTGTCGCCACGGGACCCCCTATCTGGAGTAAGGCAATGCCGGTTGTCCTTCCGAAGAGTCCGTCCTCCCTCCTTGCCCGTACCCCTGTCGCCTCCGCCGTCCTGCTCGCACTCGCAAGCCCGTCGTTGATGGCGCAGGAGACCACCACCGCACTCGGTGAGGTGATCGTCACCGCGCAGAAGCGCACCGAGAGCCTGCAGAACGTGCCGATCAGCATCGACGCGCTCGGCGAGGAGCGGATGGAGGAGCTGAACGTCCAGAACTTCAAGGACTACGTGCAGTTCCTGCCGAGCGTCACGATGCAGCCGAGCATCGGCGCGGGTTCCGGCTTCAACCAGGTGTACATGCGCGGCGTCGCGACCGGCGGCGACGGACAGGCGACGACCTCGCAGCCGAGCGTCGGCACCTACCTCGACGAGCAGCCGATCACGACCGTGCAGGGCAACCTCGACGTGCACCTGTACGACATCGCCCGCGTCGAGGCGCTCGCCGGCCCGCAGGGCACGCTGTACGGCGCGAGCTCCCAGGCGGGCACGATCCGCATCATCACGAACAAGCCCGACCCGTCCGGTTTCGCAGCCGGGTATTCGCTCGAAGGCAACATGGTCGACGGCGACGACATGGGCTATGTCGCCGAGGGCTTCGTGAACATCCCGGTCAGCGACACCGCCGCCATCCGCCTCGTCGGCTGGGCGGTCCATGACGCCGGCTGGATAGACAACATCCACGGCACGAGGACGTATCCCGGCGACGCCTCCACGCCCGACGACGACGTCACGGTCGACAACGCGGAATTCGTCGAGGACAACTACAACACGGTGGACACGATCGGCGCCCGCGCCGCGCTCCGCGTCAACCTCGGCGAGAACTGGACCGTCACGCCGCAGGTCATGTTCCAGAAGATGGAGCAGGACGGCTCCTGGGGCGACGACCTCGACCTGATCGACGCCAAGAACAAGGTCATGCACTTCCGCAACGAGTTCGCGAACGACGAGTGGTACCAGGTCGGCATGACGATCGAGGGCTCGATCGGCAACTTCGACGTCGTGTACTCGGGCAACTACCTCGAGCGCGACGTGGACGGCGAGGCCGACTACTCCGACTATTCCTACTGGTACGACGTCGCCTACTCGACCGGGTCGTATGCCGGCTTCTTCGCGAACATGTTCGTGGACAACGACGGCAACTACCTGAACCGCGCGCACTCGTTCGCGAACAACGACCACTACACGAAGACGAGCCACGAGATCCGCATCAGCACGCCGCAGGACAAGCGCGTGCGCGGCCTGCTCGGGTTCTTCTACCAGAAGCAGTACCACGACTTCTTCCAGACCTTCGGCAACGTCGTCGGCCTCGCGGACCAGTTCTCGCTGAACCGCGACGAGCCGGACTCACCGAAGTACCCGGGCGTCGTGTACCTGAACAGCATGGACCGCACCGACACGGACCAGGCCGTGTTCGGGCAGATTGCCTTCGACCTCACCGACCAGCTCGAGCTCTCGCTGGGCGCGCGCTACTTCGAGCCGGAGGTCTCGGTGCAGGGATTCTTCGGCTTCGGCATCGGCTTCACCGAGTACGGCTGGTCCGGGACCGGCGAGAACCAGTGCAACGTCATCGGCGCCGGCCAGGAGGACCGCAAGGACGGTCCCTGCCACAACGTGGACAAGGGCATCTCCGAGAGCGACAGCGTCTACCGCGTCAACCTGGCCTGGAAGCCGAGCGACACCGCGCTGCTCTACGCGACCTGGTCCGAGGGCTACCGGCCGGGCGGCATCAACCGCAATCCCTTCGCGGGCGACTACCTGTCCGACTTCCTCACCAACTACGAGCTCGGATGGAAGGCGCGCTTCGCGGACGACCGGCTCCAGTTCAACGGCGCCGTGTTCCTCGAGGAGTGGGACGACATCCAGATCTCCTTCCAGGGCGGCAACGGCATCACGCAGGTCGCGAACGGCCCGCAGGCGGAAATCCAGGGCATCGAGGCCCAGATGGACTGGCTGGCGACCGACAACCTGCGCATCGGGCTGGGCGCCGCCTACTACGACAGCGAGCTGAAGGACGACTACTGCAACTTCAACGCCCAGGGTGATTGCGCCTCCGTGATCGCCCCGGCGGGGACGGCGCTGCCGATCACGCCCGACTTCAAGGCCAACCTGGTCGCCCGCTACACGTTCCCGCTCGGCGCCTTCGACGCGCACGTGCAGGGCGCGGCGGCCTACCAGACCGCCCGCGACTCGATCCTGAGCCGCGAGGACCTCACCCTGTACGGGGAGATCCCGTCGAGCACCTACGTCGACCTCGCCTTCGGCGTGGAGAAGGAGAAGTACTCGATCGAGCTGTTCGTGGCGAACGCGACCGACGAGGACGCGCCGGTGCACGTGTCGAGCGAGTGCACGCCCCAGACCTGCGGCGTGCAGCGCTACGGCGTGGCGCTCCGGCCGCGCACGTTCGGCATCCGGTTCACGCAGGACTTCTGAAGAAGGAACAATAGGGGACGCTCACCTTTTCCGGGTGGCGTCCCCTTTCTTTTTGCGCCGCGGCCCGGAAAAGGTGAGCGTCCCCTTTTATACGTTCGAGTCGGGGAACGAGGCCTTGCGCCGGTTCATGTAGTCGAGCAGCGCCTCGTCCACGGCCGGGTCCAGCGGCGGCGCGACGTACTCCTCGAGCAGCTTCTTCCAGCGCGCGTTGGCGCGCGTCGCCATGTCCTTGCGCCCTTCCGCGTCCCACTGCTCGTAGCTGTTGTTGTCGGCGAGCGGCGAGCGGTAGAACGCGGTCTCGAAGTTCGCGAGCGTGTGGCTGCAGCCGAGGAAGTGCTTGCCCGGCCCGACCTCGCGGATGGCGGACAGCGCCTGCCCGTTCTCGGAGAGGTCGACGCCCTCGAGCAGCGTGTGCATCATTCCGGCCTGGTCCGTGTCCATGACGAACTTCTCGTAGCCCATCGCGAGGCCGCCCTCCAGCCAGCCGGCCGTGTGCAGCACGAAGTTGACGCCGCCGAGGCAGGTCGGGAGGAGCGTCTGCGCCGACTCGAACGCGGCCTGCGCGTCGGGAATCTTCGACGCGCACAGGCTGCCGCCCGAGCGGAAGGGCACGCCGAGCCGCCGCGCGAGCGAGGCCATGACGTAGAGCACGAGCGCGGGCTCCGGCGTCCCGAAGGTGGGCGCGCCGGACTGCATCGAGAGCGAGGAGGCGAAGCTCCCGAGCACCATCGGGCAGCCGGGGTTCAGGAGCTGCATGAACGCCATGCCCGCGAGCGCCTCGGCGAGCGTCTGCGTCGCCGTGCCCGCGACCGTCACCGGCGACATCGCGCCGGCCAGGATGAAGGGCGTGACGATGCAGGCCTGGTTCGCGCGCGCGTAGACCTTGAGCGCGCCCAGCATCGTCGCGTCGTAGGTCATCGGCGAGTTGACGTTGATGAGGCTCGTGACGAAGGTGCGGGGCCGGCCGGTCGCCGGGTCCGTCCAGGCGTCGCCGAACAGGATCTTCGCCATCTCGACCGTGTCTTTCGCGCGCTCGGGGTGCGTCACCGAGCCCATGAAGCACTTGTCGCTGTACTTCATGTGCGCGTAGACCATGTCGAAATGGCGCTTGTTGACCGGGAGGTCCACCGGCTCGCAGATCGTGCCGCCCGAGTGGTGCAGCGGGCGCGAGAGGTAGGCGAGCTTCACGAAGTTCCGGAAGTCCTCGATGCGCGCGTAGCGGCGGCCCTCGTCGAGGTTGTGCACGAAGGGCGAGCCGTAGGCCGGCGCGAACACCGTGTGCGGGCCGCCGATCTCGACGCTGCGCGAAGGGTTCCGCGCGTGCTGCGTGAACCGGCGCGGCGCGCTCGCCTGGATGAGCTGCCGGCAGAGGCCGCGCGGCATCCGGACGCGCTCGCCCTCGACGCTCGCGCCCGCCTTCTTCCAGGTCTCGAGCGCCTCGGGGTCCTCGCGGAACTCGATGCCGATCTCCTCGAGGAGGGTGTCGGCATTCCGCTCGATCAGCGAAAGGCCCTCTTCGCCCAGCACCTCGAAGACGGGGATCTTCCGCGTTATGTACGGTACCGAGCGGTCCGCCTGCGCGGCGCGCGCGCTGCGCTTGGCGTCACGTGCACTCGGGCGCCTGCCGGCGGCGGTCGGGGTCGTCTTGTCGTCCATGGCGCGGCGCCAGTATGACGGCGCCCGGGCGCCGCCTGTGACCCTTTTGCGCCGCCGGCTTGCTCAGTCGCGCCACGATCGGAGTATGCTTCCAAGGTTCCGACCATGCCGCTCACGAAGACCAAATCCGCCGCCAAGTCCCTGAATGTCCGGGCGCCCAACCGTGTCACGCGCACGTACAAGCAGCGGCTGAACGGCTCCGTTTCCAAGGTCTTCCCGCTCCTCTGCCCGGTCCGCGAGGCGGAATGGATCGACGGCTGGGCCCCGGTCACGGTCTTCACCCACTCGGGCTTCGCGGAGCAGGACTGCGTCTTCATCACGGACGCCAAGGTCCACGACGCGATCTGGTACGTCACCCGGCACGACGCGGCGCGCGGCTTCGTCGAGATGATCAAGGTCACGCCCGGCGTCACGGCCTGCAAGCTGACGATCCGCGTGCGCCCGGCGAAGCCCGGCTGCGAGGCCGAGGTCACCTACAGCCACACGAGCCTCGGCCCGGAAGGCGACGTGTTCATCAACTCCTTCACGCCCGAGTTCTACGTGCAGTTCATGCGCGAGTGGGAGTCGCGGCTCAACCACTACCTGAAGCACGGGACGGCGCTGCGCAACTCCGCCTGAGCCGATGCCCGCCGAACGCAGCTATTTCCTCGGCACCCACGACGAGGAGCTGGAGCGCCTCGGCATACAGCACGGCGCCTGGCGGCCGACCGTGCTCGAATGCTGGCGCCGCGCAGGGATCGGCCCGGGCTCGCGGGTCATCGACGTCGGCGCCGGCCCCGGCTTCGCCTCCGCCGACCTCGCGGAGATCGTCGGCCCTTCGGGCCGCGTCGTGGCGGTCGAGCGCTCCGCGCGCTTCGTCGAGGCCGGCCGCGCGATGCTGGCGGCGCGGGGCCATGCGAACGTCGAGTACCACGAGCTCGACCTCATGGCCGACCCGCTGCCCGCCGGCGGCATGGACGCGAGCTGGTGCCGGTGGGTCGCCTGCTTCGTGGCCTCGCCCGCGCTGCTCCTCGACAAGATCGCGGCGGTGATCCGCCCCGGCGGCGTCGCGATCTTCCACGAGTACGTCGAGTACGACACGCTCCGCCTCCTCCCGCACGGCCCGCGGCTCACGGAGTTCGTGCGCCAGGTCGAGCACGGCTGGCGCGAGGCGGGCGGCGAGCCGAACATCGCGCCCGCGGTCGTCAGGCTCCTCCAGGAGCGCGGCTTCTCGGTGCGCGAGGCGATCCCGCGCGTCTTCTGCGTGCGCCCGGGCGACGCGATGTGGGGGTGGCCCGCGAGCTTCATCGACATCCACCTCCGGCACCAGCTCGAGCAGGGGCGGATCGAGGCGCGCTGGGCCGATGCGGTCCGCGCGGAGTTCGCCGATGCCTCCCTGCAGGCGGCGACGCTCCTGATCACGCCGATGGTGCTGGAGATCGTGGCGGAGAAGCGGCACTAAAAGGGGACGCTCACCTTTTCTGCCACTACGTGCCATTCACCGCGAGAGGGGCGCTTGTGCAGAAAAGGTGAGCGTCCCCTTTTAGTGCCGCTGCAATTCCATCTTCGCCGGGTCGTGCCGGTAACGGAACACGAACGGGAAGACGACGCCGAGCGCGAGCGCGTAGCCCGCGAACGAGAGCCAGATGCTCTGCCAGTCGCGCACGCCGTCGACCGTGTGGTGGTCGACGACCGCGCCCGCGACCATCGTGCCGAGGAAGGCGCCGAAGCCGTTCGTCATGATCATGAACAGCCCCTGGGCGCTCGCGCGGATGCGCGGGTTCGCCTCAAGGTTCACGTACATGGAGCCCGAGATGTTGAAGAAGTCGAAGGCCATGCCGTAGACGATCATCGACAGCACGAGCATCCAGAGCCCCGGCCCCGGGTCACCGAAAGCGAACAGGCCGAAGCGGAACACCCAGGCGAAGATCGCGAGCATCATCACGACCTTGATCCCGAAGCGCTGCAGGAAGAACGGGATCGTCAGGATGAACAGCGTCTCCGAGATCTGCGAGATCGAGATCAGGATGTTCGAGTAGCGGACGGCGAAGGAATCGGCGTATTCGCCGGAGAAGTCGGCGAGGAACGCGGAGCCGAAGGCGTTCGTGATCTGCAGCGCGCCGCCGAGCAGCATCGCGCACAGGAAGAACACGACCATCTGCGCTCGCCTGAACAGCACGAAGGCGTCGAGCCCGAGCGCCTCGGCGACCGAGCGCTTCGCGACGTCGCGCGCCGGCGGGCAGGCCGGCATCGTGAACCCGTAGAGGCCGAGGAAGATGCCCGCCCCCGCGCTGATGTAGAGCTGCCCGGTCGTCAGCACCGCGCCGGAGAGGTCGGTCGCCCACATCGCGATGATGAAGCCGACGGTCCCCCAGACGCGGATCGGCGGGAACTCCCGGATGAAGTTCATGCCCTGCTGCTCGAGCACGCGGTAGGAGATCGCGTTGTTGAGCGCGATCGTCGGCATGTAGACCATCGCGTTCAGCAGCATGACGGTGTAGAGCGTCTCGTAATCGCGCAGCGTCGAGGCCCAGAGCAGCAGCCCCGCGCCGGCGAGGTGCAGCACGCCGTACAGCCGCTCGGCGTTCACCCAGCGGTCGGCGACGATGCCCATGAGCCCCGGCATGAAGAGCGCGGCGACGCCCATCGTCCCGTAGATGCTGCCGATCTGGAGGCCCGTGAATCCGAGCGTGCGGCTCGTGTAGGCGCTGAAGGAGATGAGCCACGCGCCCCAGACGAAGAACTGCATGAAGTTCATCACCGTCAGGCGGAACCGGATGCTCATGCAGCGGCGGCTTTTTCCGTGGACTTCAGTCTTTCTTGAACAGTACGGAACCGATCCAGCTCACGATGCTGACCGTGATCGCGGCCCAGAACGCGGGCCAGAACCCGGCGATGGAGAACCCCGGCAGGAAGGCGGCGACGAGGCCGAGCATCGCGGCGTTGACGACGAGCAGGAAGAGCCCGAGCGTCAGCAGCGTGAACGGCAGCGTCAGGATCACGACGATCGGCCGCACGACCCCGTTGACGAGGCCGAGCAGGAGCGCCGCCAGCACCAGCGTCGTCGGCGTCGAGACCGTGATCCCCTGCACCCACTCGGTCGCGAGCCAGAGGCCGAGCGCCGCGATCAGGACGCGGAGGATGAACCAGGTCATCCGCTCAGCGTACGCGACGCCCCCGCTTGATGACAATGTCGACGTCCTGCAGCAGGCCCGGGTCCCGCAGCACGTCGCCGCGCACGGCGATCACGTCCGCGATCTTGCCGGGCGATATCGCGCCCGACTCGTGGCCGACGCCCATGGCCGTCGCCGCGTCGTGGGTGGCGGCGCGGATGGCGCGGACGGCGGGGATGCCGCAGTCGCGCACCCAGAAGTCGATCTCCTGCCAGGTGGCGCGTGAATGCAGGTGCGCCGGCGCCCCCGCGCCCGAGCCCACGAGCAGGAGCACCTTCGCCTCGTCGAGCTGGTGCAGCCGCTCGCAGAGCCCCGTCGGGTCCGCGGGGGGCAGCGCCGCCAGCGAGCCCTTGATGTCGGCCGCGATCAGCTCCGGCAACTGCGCCGTCGCGCGCGGGTCGTCGAGGGGCTCCCGGTTCTGCTGGAGCGAGGCGAGGTTCATGATCGCGGAGATCGCGGGCGTCCAGGCGATCGGCCGGGCGCCCGCCTGCGTCAGCCGGCCGGTGAGCGCCTGCGTCACCTCCGCCGGGAATGGGCCGACGCCCGCGCCGGTGCCGAGGAAACCGTCGAGCTGCGCCGCGGCGCCGCGCACGATGTCGGCCGGCTGCTCGGCGATGGCCTGCACCGGAAGGCCCCGCAACCGCGCCTCGGAGACGACGGCCTCGAGCTCCTCGGCCGTCCACATCCCGAGGTCCGCGAGCAGCAGGTAGTCGACGCCCGCGTCCGCGAGCTGCCGCACCTTGGCGCGCACGTCCGGCCCGCCCGCGACTTCCCATTGCCAGGCCTGCGTGCCCGCGGTCGCGAGCTTGCGCAGCGCAGGGCCCGACACGTACAGCGTCGGCCCGTCGATGATCCGCTCGCGCACGCGCCCGCGCACGCGGATGGCCGCCTCGAGCGGCGCCGCGACGTCGCGCGCGCTCGTGACGCCCGCGGCCAGGAGCTGGCGCGCGGCGATCGGCATCACGACGCGCTCCGCGAGCGGGCCGTAGGTCCCGTTCCAGCGCGAGGCGTCCGCGTGGCCGAGGCGCATGAGGTCCGCCTGCATGTCCCAGAGCCCGGGCAGCACGGTCATGCCCTCGGTGGAGACGACTTCCGCGCCCTCCGGGATCGCGACCTGGCCGACGCCGCCGACCGCGAGGATGCGCTCGCCCTCGATGACCACGATGCCGTCCGGGATGGGCGCATTGCCGTAGCCGTCGATCACCGTGCCGCCGGACAGCACGAGCGCGGCGGCCGCGACCAGGCCGCCGATCACGTCGCCTCCCCGATCGTGCCGTCCTTGAGCCGCAGCTGCAGCTGCGCGAAGGCGAGCGCCCAGCCCGTCCGCAGCCGCACGAGCATCTTCCCGAAGGCCTCGTCCGAGGGAATTCCCGATCCCATCACGCGCAGCATCCTCTGCCCCTTGCGTTCGTCGATGATGAAGTCTTCCATGAGAGCGGAATCCGGCAGCGCCGGCCAGTCGGCGCCCGGCTCGTAGAGGAGCTGCAGGCGCGAGCCGGGCTCGAAGCGCTCGATCTGCGCCTCGCGCCGGCCGAACAGCCGCGACGTCGTCGCATAGCGACCGCCCGCGCGCGGCTCAACCGTCGCCTCCGTCGCCAGCCAGGCCTTGAGCGCCGCGGGCTCGGTCAGCGCCCGCCAGAGCGTCGCCGCGGCCGCGCCGGTCTCGAAGGCCTGCATGTAGCCGCGCGTCTGCCGCTTCACGTCGCGGGCTCCTGCGTGAGCCGCAGCTCCCGGTCGCGCCGCGCGCGCAGCACCGCCGTCGACAGCACGTCGCCGGCCTCCGCGCCGTCCCGCGGGTAGCTCGCCGCGCCGACGCTCGCGGTCACGCGCTGCAGCCGCTCGCCGACCGGGAACAGGCTGCTGTACACGTGGTTGCGGATGCGCTTGGCGACGGTCTCGGCGACTTCCGGGGTCGCCTCGGGCAGGAACACCGCGAACTCGTCGGCGCCGTAGCGCGCCGCCATGTCGGAGCTGCGGATCGCGCGGCGGATCGCGCTCGAGACGGACGAGAGAGCGCGGTTGCCCGCCGCGTGGCCGTGCGCGTCGTTGAGCGCCTTCAGGTCGTCGACGTCCACGAGGAGGATCGCGTAGGCGCCGCGCGAGTCTCGCGCGCGCAGGCCATGCTCGCGCGCGAGGGCCGCCTTGAACGCACGCAGGTTCAGGAGCCCGGTCAGGCCGTCGTGCTCGGCCATCTCCTCGATCTGCCGCCGCGCAGAGAGGATGGAGCCGGCGAGCGTGTGCGTCAGGTAGGCGACCAGCGCCCAGGGGCCGAGCGTCCCGAACAGCCGCGTCAGCAGGAGCGGCGTCCCCGGCAGCGGCCCCTCGCCCGCGACGAGCGAGAGGAAGGCGAGCGCGACCGCCGCGAAGATGACGGTCACGCCCATGCGCGGCAGCGTCATCGCGGCGACGACGACCGGCAGCAGGTAGAGGTGGACCATCGGGCTCGCCGCGCCGCCCGTCTGCGCGGCGACGAAGGTGATGAAGCCGACCATCACGGCCGAGCCGAGCGCGAGGCGCGCGTGCGCCGACTTCACGGGGAAGCCGCGCCAGCGCATCGCGGCGACGAAGGCGCCGTAGGCCGCGATCCCGGCGTAGAGCGCCCGCGGCGCGCCGAGCGAAAGCGCGTAGAGCGCGACCACGAGGAGCACGAGCCAGTCGACGCGCGCGAGGCTCCGGAAGATTCCGCCGTCCCCGCTCACGCCGCGGCCACTGCCTCGCGCTGCAGCCGCGACTCGACCGCCCGGCGGGCGTCCGGGCCCTTCAGCGCCTCGACCAGCGCTAGCGCGAAGTCGAGCGCCGTGCCCGGGCCGCGCGAGGTGATGACGCCGCGGTCGGCGACCACGGCCTCGTCCTCGACCGTCGTGTTCGCCGCGCCGTCGAGGAAGCCCGGGAAGCTCGTCGCGCGGCGCCCTTCCAGGAGGCCCGCCGAAGCGAGCACCATGGGCGCCGCGCAGATGGCCGCGACCGGCCGTCCCCGCCCGTGCAGGCGCTTCAGGATCGCCGCGATCCGCGGGTCGTCCTTGAGGTGCTGCGCGCCCGGCATGCCGCCCGGCAGCGCGATCATGTCGAAGTCCTGCTCCGCGAGCGCCGCGAGCGGCGTGTCCGCGGCGACGCGGATGCCGTGCGATCCGGTCACGGGGCTCTCCGCGAGGGAGGCGACCACGACGTCGAGTCCCGCGCGCCGCAGGATGTCGATCACGGTCACGGCCTCCAGCTCCTCGAAGCCTTCGGCGAGCGGGACCAGCACGCGCTTCATGGCGCCGCCGCCACCGTCTTCGGAGCGGACTTCAGCAGGTTGACCGCGGCGAGGATCGCCGGGTCCGCCTCGCCTTCGGCCGCATGGCCGCGCGCCGTCGGGCCGGGCTCGGGCAGGGAGACGTCCGGCTCGATGCCCTTCTCGTGGATCGAGACGCCGGACGGCGTGTAGTAGAGCGATGTCGTGAGCTTCAAGGCCTGGCCGTCCTCGAGCGGCAGCACGGTCTGCACCGAGCCCTTGCCGAAGGTCTTCTGCCCGAGCAGGGTCGCGCGGCCGTTGTCCTTCAGCGCGCCGGCGACGATCTCCGCGGCCGAGGCCGAGCCGCCGTTCACGAGCACCGCGACCGGCGCGCCCCCCGTGAGGTCCCCGCCCATCGCCTCCATGCGGAACCGGGACTCCGGCGAGCGCCCCTCGGCGGACACGATCGTGCCGCGGTCGAGGAAGGCGTCCGACACCTCGACGGCGGCGTCCAGCACGCCGCCCGGGTTGTTCCGCAGGTCGAGCACGAGGCCGCGCAGCGAGCCGCCCGCCTCCTCGACCAGCGCGGCCAGCGCCGCGCTCGTGTCCCCGCCCGTCGTGTCGCTGAACTGCGAGATGCGCAGGTACCCGATGCCGGGCTCGAGCATCGAGTGCCGCACCGAGTGCACCGTGACCATCGCGCGCTCGATCGCGACGTCGAGCGGGTTCTCAAGGCCTTCGCGGCCGATGCCGAGCCGGACGACCGTGCCGGGCTCGCCGCGGATGCGCGCGATCGTGGTGTCGAGCGGCGCGTTGCCGATCGCCCTGCCGTCGATCGAGAGGATCGCGTCGCCGGGGCGGATGCCGGCGCGCGCGGCCGGCGAATCGTCGAGCGGGGCGATCACCGTCAGCACGTGGTCCTCGATCGTCACCTCGACGCCGATGCCGGAGTAGTTCCCTTCCGTCGCGATCTTGAGGTCGTCGAACTCGTCCTTGTTCATGAACGCGGAGTGCGGGTCGAGCTCGCCCACCATGCCGCGCACCGCGTTCGACATGAGCTGGTGGTCGTCGATCTTCTCGACGTAGTCCTCGTGGATGAGCCCCATCACCTCCGACAGGAGGCGGGCGTCATTGGGCGGGAGCCCGGCCGGCCGCGGAGCGGCGTGGCGCGTGAGGGCGAGCGTGCCGGCGGCGATTACGACGCCGGCGAGGCAGCCGAGGAGGGCCGCGAGCAGGGTGCGGCGGTTCTGGCTCATGGGCTCATGTTACCCGCGCGCAGGCGGGGGCGGGACGCCTGCCCGCTCAGCCGGGCGCGGTTTCCTGCTGCGCCATCGCTTCGTACAGCGCGAGGTCTCCGAGCACCTGGTCGATGGGCACCGGCCGGCCGATCGCGAAGCCCTGGCCGTAGTCCACGCCCAGGCCCGCCATGCGGGTGCGCAGCTCGTCCGTCTCGACATATTCCGCGACCGTCTCCATGCCCATCGTGCGGGCCATCTGGGCGATCGCCCGCACCATCGACTCCGTGCGGGGGTTCGCGACCGAGTCGCGCACGAAGGCGCCGTCGATCTTGAGCACCGAGACCGGCAGCGACTTCAGGTAGACGAGCGAGGAGAGGCCGGTGCCGAAGTCGTCGAGCGCGAAGCTGCAGCCGAAGCCGCGCAGGCGCTGCATCAGGCGGTCGGCCTTCGCGAGGTTCGAGACGGCGGAGGTCTCCGTCAGCTCGAAGCAGAGTATCTCGGGCGGCAGGTTCGAGTCGGCGATCGTGCCCTGCAGGAAGTCGAGGAAGTCGTCGGCCGCGATCGAGGCGCCCGAGATGTTCATCGAGAAGCGCATGGCGCGGCCGCGGAGCGCCGCGGCCTGGGCCGAGAGCGCGCCGATCGCGTTGCGCAGGACCCAGCGGTCGATCGCGGGCAGGAGCTGGTAGCGCTCGGCCGCCGAGAGGAACTTGTCCGGCGGCAGGAGCTCGCTGTTGTCGCTGACCATGCGCAGCAGGATCTCGAAGCGGGGCTCCGCGCGCCCGCCGGCGAGCGGCAGGATCGGCTGCGCGAACAGCGCGAAGCGGTCCGCGGCGAGCGCCGCGTGCAGCGCCTGCACGACGACGATGTCGGTGCTCCGGCGGATGATGCTCTGGTCCGCGTCCTGGAAGATCTCGACGCGGTCGCGGCCGCGGTCCTTCGCCGCCTTGCAGGCGATCTCCGCGTTCGCGAGCCCGTGCGCCAGGCGGTTCGGTGACTCGGGCGGCAGCTCCGCCGCGCCCCCGCTGACCGAGACCTGCACCGTGCCGTCGCCGCGCGCCCAGGTGAGCTCCGCGCACTGGCGCCGGATCATCTCGCCGATCTGCTGCGCGAACTCCAGCGTGCAGTCCGGCAGGAACACCGCGAAACGGTCGCCCGCGATGCGGGCGGCGAGCGCGCCCGGGCGGGCCCCCGCCAGCTGGCCTCGCACCT
>DASSUY010000143.1:0-2884 GCA_035706525.1 Steroidobacteraceae bacterium | reverse complement strand
GCGGCCGCCGCCAGAGGTGGCTGTCCCCTTTCAAAAAAGGTGAGCGTCCCCTTTTACGCACAAAAGAAAACGCCGGCCCGGGGCCGGCGTTTCCACCAAGGACTGCGGGCAGGGATCAGCCGCCGGTGCCCGGGGAGCGGACCGCGTCGCCCACGTGAACCTCCCGGTCCGACCGCCACATGAGGCCGTAGCTCATGCGGTCGTAGGCCTTGAAGATCATCGCGACGCCGTTGCGCTCGTCCGGGAGCTGGACCTTGCGGCTCTCGGCGTTGCGCGTCTTGTCGAGGACCTCCTCGCCGTGCTCCCAGACCTCGAGCACGTGCCCCGGCTTCAGGCCGTCGCGCGCGCCGCGATTGATGATCACGACGTCGTAGTCCGCGACCACGGTGCGGTCGTCGAGGACCGACATGATCGTGCCGTCCACCTTCGAGTCCGGCAGGCGCGGGATGAAGGAGAGCTTCTCCTCGATCTGGATCGGCAGCAGGATGTCGCCCTCGAGCGTCTCGCGCGCAGAGTCCATGACGCGAAGCGTCGCGGGGTTCCCGAGGTGGTTCACGGCGGCTTCGCCGGTGAACTGCCCCTGGTAGCCGAGCACGTCGCCGTCGTCGGGATCCTTCAGCTCGTCGCCGACGTGATAGACGCTGTAGCGCATGCCCATCGACGACTCGCCGAGGCGGCGGACGTAGATGTCGTTGCCGACCGCGGAGATCAGGCGCTCGTCGCGCGCGCGCACGACGTAAGGCGCGCCCTCGACCTGGTCCTGCGAGAGGACGGTCGGGCGCTGCATGAACGCCGCGATGCGCTCGTAGGGGATCGCGTGGATCGCTTCGGACAGCGGCTGCTCGCGCACGCGCGGCGAGAGGCGCACGTCGCCGCCGCGCGCGATCGTGACCTGCGGGCGTCCGTCGACCCAGGTGAGCGCCAGCTCGTCGCCCGGGTAGATGAGGTGCGGGTTCGCGACCTGCGGGTTGATGTGCCAGATTTCGGGCCAATACCAGGGATCGGTCAGGAACTTGGCCGAGATGTCCCAGAGCGTGTCGCCCTTCTGGACGACGTAGCGCGACGGGGCGTCCGGCGCGACCGGGATGACGCTGCGGTCGATGCCGCCTTCCTGGCCCGTGGCGACGCCTGCCGGTACGGCCATGGCGAGCGCGACGGCGGCGACGGCCGCCGCGGCGAGGGCTCCGAAGGGGCGACGGGAAAGGGGGTTCGAGGACGCGGCCATGCGAGGTGCTCCCTTACTGCCGAGGCATCCGTAGAATCGTATAATCCACGGCGTGCGGATATCGCCGTAAGTCCATGCTTCGACGAACTTTAGCAGCAATCCGGAGTCAGATACACGCGCCCCAGGGCCTCCTCTCATGACGCGCCTCACAATCCTGGAGTTTCCGGACCCCCGCCTGAGGACCCGGGCCACCCCCGTGGCCCAGGTGGACGCCCCGTTGCGTGACCTGATCGACGACATGCTCGAGACCATGTATGCCGCGAACGGCATCGGCCTCGCCGCGACCCAGGTCAATGTCCACCGGCGCCTCCTGGTCGCGGACGTCTCGGAAGGGCGCAACGAGCCGCGCGTCTACATCAACCCCGAGATCCTCGACCGCACCGGCACGGAGACGATGCAGGAAGGCTGCCTGTCCGTGCCCGGTTACTTCGACGAGGTCCAGCGCGCCGAGCGCATCCGCGTGCGCGCCCAGGACCGGGACGGCAAGTCCTTCGAGGAGGACCTCGACGGCCTGCTGGCGGTCTGCGTGCAGCACGAGATCGACCACCTCGACGGCAAGCTCTTCGTGGACTACCTGTCCGAGATGAAGCGCCAGCGCGTGCGCAAGAAGCTCGAGAAGGAGCGCAAGTTGCGCGCCGAAGGGCGCGCGCCCGAGGCCTCGCGCGCCCCGGCGATCTAGGCACGGGCGGTCCGCCATGGATCCCCGCCTGGCGGTCGCCTTCGCCGGTACCCCTGACTTCGCCGTTCCCTCGCTCGAGGCGATCGCCGCCTCGCGCCACCGCCTCGTCGCCGTCTTCACGCAGCCCGACCGCCCGAGCGGCCGCGGCCGCAAGGCCTCGGCGAGCCCGGTCAAGGAGCGCGCCCTCGCGCTCGGCCTGCCCGTGCGCCAGCCCGCCTCGCTGAAGGACGCGGCCGCCGCCGCGGAGATCGCCGCGTTCGCGCCCGACGTGATGGTCGTCGTCGCCTACGGGCTCCTGCTGCCGCCCGCCGTACTCGCGATCCCGCGGCTCGGCTGCCTCAACGTGCACGCCTCGCTCCTGCCGCGCTGGCGCGGCGCCGCGCCCATCGCGCGCGCGATCCTCGCGGGCGATGCCAGGACGGGCGTGTGCATCATGCGCATGGAGGAGGGGCTCGACACCGGCCCCGTGATGCTCGCACGGGAGCTGCCGATCGGCGAGCGCGAGACGGCCGGCGAGCTCGAGCAGAAGCTCGCCGCGGAGGGCGGGAGGGCGATCGTCGAGGCGCTCGATGCGCTCGCCGCGGGCCGCGCGAGCTTCACGCCGCAGGATCCCGCCGGCGCGACCTACGCCGCCAAGCTCACGAAGGCCGAGGCGCGCCTCGACTGGCGCGAGGACGCCAGCGCGCTCGAGCGGCGCGTGCGCGCGCTGAACCCGCGGCCGGTCGCGGAGACGACGCTCGACGGCGCGCAGCTGCGCGTCTACGAGGCGCAGGCCCGGCCGGCGGCGCCCAGCCGCGTGCCGGGGACGGTCATCGCGGCGGACGCCGACGGCATCGTCGTGATGGCGGGACACGACGCGCTCGCGATCCTGCGCGCGCAGCTGCCGGGCCGCCGGGTCGTGAGCGCCGCCGAGCTCGCGAACGCCCGGCCGCTCGTCGGCAAAGTGCTGGGCAGCCATTGAGCACCCCCGGCGGTGGCGC
>DASSUY010000142.1:0-9360 GCA_035706525.1 Steroidobacteraceae bacterium | reverse complement strand
CGCCGCGTACTGGATGTCGGCGGTCAGCCACTTCTACGCGCTCGCCTGCGCGATCGGGCTGGTGCAGGGCGGCATCCAGTCGCTGTCGCGCTCGTACTACGCGACGCTCGTGCCCGAAGGCAAGCAGGGCGAGTTCTTCGGCTTCTACAACATGATGGGCAAGTTCGCCTCGGTGCTCGGCCCGACGATGGTCGGCGTCACGGCGCTCGCGACCGGCAGCACGCGCGCAGGCATGCTGTCGCTGCTCCTGCTGTTCGTGGGCGGCGCCGTCCTGCTCACGCGCGCCACTTCCGCTCCCGCAGCGAAGTAGCCGAAGGCGATTGGCCGATAGTCGTCGCCCGCCCCCCCTCGCGAAACGCCGGTCCGGGGACTAGACTTGCCCCGGTGCGGTCCGGGGGGTGGTTCAGTCTCCGTCAGGAGCGACCATGGACGCGTTGAAGCTTTGGCTGCGCCGGGGACTCTTCGCGTTCGGGGCGCTGGCCGCCCTGGCCGGCGTCGCGTACGGCGGGGTTCACCTCTATACCGAGTCAGCCTTGAAGGCGCCGCCGCCGCCAGTCGCGTTCGGCCAGCTGCCGGCGGGCGACGCCGGCGAGGGCGCGCGGCTGGCGCACGTGCTCGGCTGCCGCGCCTGCCACACGCCCGACCTCGGCGGCCAGGTGATGGACGACATCCCCCACGTCGCGAGGATCGTCGCGCCAAACCTCACGCGCCGGCGCGATGCTTACGACCAGGCGGCGTTCCTGCGCCTGATGCGCACGGGCACCAAGGCCGACGGCCGGCTCGCGCTGGTGATGCCGAACAAGGGACACCAGCGTCTGACGGATGCGCAGCTCGCCGACCTGTTCGTGTACCTGCACAGCGTGCCTGTGGTGGATCGCGAGCTGCCTCCTTTCCAGCTGCGGCTGCTGGCACGGCTGGGCATCGTCCTCGGCAAATACGACCTCGAAGAACTGCGAGCCGATGCGCCGGAGTCGCCCGCGGTGCTGGCCGACCGCAACGAGGCGGACCGTGGTCGCCATCTCGCGCTCGTCGTGTGCAGCGAATGCCATGGCGTGGACTTCGCCGGATTCCCCGAGGAAGGCAGCCCGCCGCTCATTATCGCCAAGGCTTACAGCGAGGCCGAATTCGTACGGCTGATGCGCGAGGGGCTCACCAAGGCAGGCACGGCTTCGGCGAGCGGCCTGATGAGCGAAGAGGCCCGCGTGCGCTTCGTCCATTTCACGGACGACGAGATCCGGGACCTGAAGGCCTTCCTCGACCGCCTTTGAACTCAGCGCACGCACGAGGACTCGGACATCGCGCTGATCGAGCTGCAGCGCCCATAGGCTATTTCACGGACGCGATCCAGCGGTCGACCTTGTCCTCGAGGATCCCGAGCGGGACCGAGCCGTCCTCGAGCACCGCGGCGTGGAACCTGCGCACGTCGAACTTCGGGCCGAGCGCCTTCTCGGCGCGCGTGCGCAGCTCGCGTATCTTCATCGCGCCGACCTTGTAGGCGAGGGCCTGGCCCGGGATCGCCATGTAGCGCTCGGCCTCCGCCGTCGACTGGGTCTCGCTCTCGGCCGAGTTCTCGAGCATGTAGGCGATGACCTGCTCGCGGGTCCAGCCCTTGCTGTGGATCCCCGTGTCCACGACCAGCCGGATCGCGCGCCACAGGTCGTTCTGCAGGTAGCCGAAGTAGCTGTAGGGATCCTGGTACACGCCGAGCTCCCGCCCGAGCGATTCGGCGTAGAGGCCCCAGCCCTCGCTGAACGCGGTCTCGCCGCCGAAACGGCGGAACTTCGGCACGCCGGTGAGCTCCTGCTGCAGCGCGAGCTGGAAATGGTGGCCCGGGATTGCCTCGTGCAGGAACAGGTCCTCCGCGTCCCAGGTCTTGCGCGTCGGGAGGTCGAAGGTGTTGACGTAGAAGACGCCCGGCCGGCTGCCGTCCTCGCTCGGGCGCATGTAGGAACCGCCGGCCGCGGACTCCGCGCGGAAGGCCTCGACCGGGCGGATCTCGAACCCGGCTTTAGGCGTCAGCGAGAAGAGCTTCGGCACGCCCGCCATGACCTTGTCCTCGAGCGAGCGGTAGTGCGCCAGCAGTTCCTCCTCGGACTTGAACGTGAAGCGCGGGTCGCCCTGCATGAACGCGAAGAACTCCTTCATGCTGCCCTTGAAGCCGACCTGCTTCATCACCCCCTCGATCTCGCGATGCAGCCGCGCGACCTCGTCGAGGCCGATCTGGTGGATCTGCGCCGGCGTCAGCCCGGTGGTCGTGTAGCGGCGGACCAGGAAGGCGTACCATTCCTCGCCGCCCGGGAGCGCGTCGAACCCGGAGGACCTGCGCGTCTTCGGCATGTACTCGTCGGCGACGAAGCCGCGGAGCTTCCGGTACGCCGGCATCAGCACCCCGTCGATCATCGCGCGGTATTCGGACGTGATCCGCTCGCGGTCCGCGGCGGCGAAGGATTCCGGCATGTTCTTGACGGGCATCCAGAACAGCGTGTCCTCGGGCCTGTCCTTGATCAGCTTGTCGAGCTGCGAGACCACGTTGTCCATGAGCGCGGTCGGCTGCACGATGCCGGCGGCGACGCCCTCGCGCATGTTGGCGATGCACTGGTCGAAGAACGCCGGGAGCTGCGAGGCGCGCTTGCGCCAGGCGTCGTAGTCCGCGACGGTCTTGAAGGGCTGGGCGCCCGTGCCGGAGCCGAGCTGCGCCGCGAGGCCGGCGAAATTCCGGAACTGGTTGATGGGCTGCAGCCAGGACGGGAACTGCAGCTCCTCCAGTTCCTGCTTCGCGTCGCGCACGAAGATGCGGTAGCTCACGAGGTCCTGCCCCTCGAGCCCTTCCGGGCCGACCGACTCGACCTGCTTCAGCCAGCGCTCGTTGAATTCCTGCCACTTGCGGCGGTATTCCCCGGACAGGGTGTTCGGGAGCCTGTCGTTGTAGCGGTCGTCGCCCTGGAACGTCGCGGCCAGCGGGTTCAGCTCGAGGTATTCCTCCCAGTACTGCTCGTAGAGCGCCTCGAGCCGCGCGGACTTGTCCGCTGCCGCCGCCGGACCGGCGAGGAAAGCGAGGGCCGAAAAGAGTGCCAGCAAGCGCAGCGGTCGCACCATCACGAAGTCCTCCGGGCGGGATGCGGAAGCCTGCATCCTAATACCCGGGGCGCGGGGGGTCACCCCGCCCGGCTTGCCCGCTTCCGGCACGGCGCATTAACGTAGCCGGCCATGCCGCGCCTGCATGCCCGCCCGCAGGAACTTTCGATCGAGCTCGAAGACGGGCGGCAATTCGCGCTGCATCCGATCTGGCTGCGCGAGCGCTGCCGCGACGAGCGGAGCATGGACCTGCGCACGGAGCAACGCCTGCACGATCCTTCCGACCTCGATCCGGCCCTCGCCGTAACCGCCGTCAGCGAGGCCGGGAACGGCCGGTTCCGCGTCCGCTTCAGCGACGGCCACGAAGGCGAGTTCCTGGCGCAGCAGATCCTCGAGGAGGCGCGGCTCGGCGTCGCCGACCACGACGTCCCCGCGCCGCGGCCCTGGGACGCGGCCCGCGGCGAGGTCGCGCGCTTCCCATGGGGTCCCGGTGCGGACGATGCGCGGCTGCGCGACTGGCTGATGCAATTCCTCGAGGAGGGCTTCGTCGTCTTCAGCGGCGTGCCCGCGCGGCCCGGCGCGATCCTCGAGGTCGCGCGGACCTTCGGTTTCGCGCGCGAGACGAATTTCGGCGAGATCTTCGACGTGCGCTCGACGCCGGCGGCCAGCGACCTCGCGTACACCTCGCTGCCGCTCGACCCGCACACGGACAATCCCTACCGCGATCCCGTGCCGGGCGTGCAGCTGCTGCACTGCCTCGCCAACGAGACCTCGGGCGGCCTCTCGACGCTCGTGGACGGTTTCGCCGCCGCGCGGGCGCTGGAGGCGCGCGACCCGGAGGCCTTCGCACGGCTCTCCCGCACGCCGGTGCGCTTCCGCTATCGCGACGCGGGCACGGAGCTCGTGGCGAGCGCGCTGCCGATCGAGCGCGATGCAACGGGCGGCCTCGTCGCCATCCACTTCAGCCCGCGCCTCGACTTCGTCCCGCTGCAGCCGCCCGGGGAACTGGACGCCTACTACCGCGCCCGCCGCGCCTTCGACCGCCTGCTGCGCTCGCCCGAGTTCGAGATCCGCTTCCGGCTGGGGACGGGCGACCTCCTGATGATGGACAACCGCCGGCTCCTGCACGGGCGCACCGGGTTCGACCCGGGCGAGGGGCTGCGCCACCTGCAGGGCTGCTACATCGACATCGACGGGCCTCGCAGCCTGTACCGCGTCGTGCGCCGCCGGCTCGGCGCGCGGGAGGGCGCATGAAGGAGATCGTGAGCTTCCGGCACATGGCCGACGGCACGAAGGAGGACTACCTGCTCCTCGACCGCTCGGAGCGCGAGTTCGCCGCCGGCCTGCCCGACCGCGTGCTCGCGGCCCTCGCGAAGCTCGACAATTCGCTGGACGGTTATCCTGTCACCCGCCTCGAACATTCCCTGCAGGTCGCGACGCGGGCGGAGGCGGACGGCGCGGACGAGGAGCTCGTGCTCGGCGCCCTCCTGCACGACATCGGCGACGAGCTCGCGCCCTACAACCATGCCGAGATCGCCGCGGCCGTCATCCGGCCCTACGTCCGTCCTGAAGTCACCTGGATCGTCGAGCAGCACGGCCTCTTCCAGACCTACTACTACGTCCACCACCTCGGCGGAGACCGCCACATGCGCGAGCGGCTGAAGGACCACCCGTGGTACGGCGCCTGCGTCGCCTTCTGCGAGTGGGACCAGGCCTCGTTCGACCCGGATTACCCCACGAAGCCGCTCGCGCATTTCGAGCCGCTGCTGCGCCGGATCCTCTCGCGAGAGGCGCACGACCCCCGCTACGTCGCGGCGCGTGGCTGAATCCACGTGACGGCGGTGGATTCGCCCGCGGCCGCGGGCCGGCGGCCCGTGTGGTCGGAGCTGCGGGACGCGATCCGCGGCACGGGCGCCGACTACACGCGGATACCGCTCCGGCGCGCCGTCTTCCTGCTGGCCGTGCCCATGGTGCTCGAGCTCGTGCTCGAGTCGACCTTCGCGGTCGTCGACATCTTCTTCGTCGCGAAGCTCGGCTCCTCCGCGGTCGCGACGGTCGGGCTCACCGAGACGATCCTGTTCCTGCTGTACGCGATCGGCATCGGGCTCGCGATGGCGGTCACCGCCGTCGTCGCGCGGCGCGTGGGGGAGGGCAACCGCGACGAGGCGGCGCTGACGGCCGTACAGGCGATCTGGGTCGCGCTGCTCGCGTCGCTGCCGTTCGCGGCGGCCGGCATCTTCTGGGCGCGGGACCTCCTCGGCCTCATGGGCGCGGATGCCTGGGCGCTCGAGCACGGCTACCCGTACATGCAGTGGGCGCTCGGCAGCAACGCGGTGATCCTCCTGCTGTTCACGATCAACGCGGTCTTCCGCGGCGCGGGGGACGCGGCGGCGGCGATGCGCGTGCTCTGGGTCGCGAATGCGCTCAACATCGCGCTCGACCCGCTCCTGATCTTCGGCCTCGGGCCGGTGCCGGCGCTCGGCGTCAAGGGCGCGGCCATCGCGACCGCGATCGGCCGCGGCGCGGGCGTGCTGCTGCAGCTCTGGATACTGTTCCGCGGCGGTCCGCACCTGCGCGTCCGCCGTGCGCAGCTCGCCTGGCACGGCCCGATACTCGGCAACGTCGTCCGCACCTCGCTCGGCGGCATCGGCCAGATGATCATCGCGATGACCTCCTGGATCTTCCTGATGAGGATCCTCGCGGCCATCGGCAGCCAGGCCGTCGCCGCCGCGACGATCGCCGTGCGCATCATGATGTTCACGATGATGCCCGCCTGGGGCATGTCGAACGCGGCCGCGACGCTCGTCGGACAGAACCTCGGTGCCGGCGAGCCCGGCCGCGCGGAAGCCGCGGTCTGGCGCACGGGCACGTACAACATGGCCTACCTGCTGCTCGTCTCCGTCGCCTTCTTCGCGCTGCCGCGCGAGTTCATGGGCATCTTCACCGACGACGCCGAGGTCGTCGCGATCGGCGCGGAGTGGCTGCGGATCCTCTCGTACTCGCTGTTCGTCTACGGCTGGTGGATGGTCTCGGTGCAGGCGTTCAACGGCGCCGGCGACACGGTGACGCCGACCTGGATCAACGCGATCTTCTTCTGGCTGATCCAGATCCCGCTGTCCTGGCTGCTCGCGGTCGCGCTGCGCCAGGGCCATTCGGGCGTGTTCTGGGGTGTCTTCGTCTCGGAGACGGCTGTCGGTCTCTTCACGCTCTGGCTCTTCACGCGCGGCCGCTGGAAGGCCGCGAAGGTCTAGCGTCCCGGCGGGTCAGGGACGGAAGGCGGCAACGAGCGCCCGGAGCCTTTGCAGGTCCTCCGCCGCCGGCTCCGGCCCGTAGCGCAGCCGGAGGTAGGCCTCGGTGATCGCGAGCACCGTCACGCCGAGTTCCGGGCGCAGGTAGCGGACGCGCTGCGCGAAGTCGCGCGGCGGCTCGCCGACGGCAGGCTCGATGCCGCGACGGGCGAGGCGGCGCGTGAAGCGACGGTACGCCGCGACGACGGGATCGGGCCGCCGCGGGCGATGTTCGAAGGCGAGCCAGGCGAAGACCGCCGCCATCGCGGCCGCGAGCCCGATGCCGAGCGCCGCCGCGAAGCTTCGCCAGTCGGGATCGTCGAAGCCGAGGTCCACGAGCATCCCGTCCTGCATCGCGCGATCGAAGCGCACGACCCAGTCGTTCCAGCCCGCGTTGAGGTTGTCCCAGGCCATGCCCAGGCGCCAGAGGATCGGCGACTCGCGCATCAGCGCGCCGGGAAGCAGCTCCGATTCCGCGACGGCGGCCTCGATGCCGCGTTCGACGCGCTCGGGCGCCACCGCCGCGGTCGGGTCGACGCGCTTCCAGCCCTCGCCCGGGAGCCAGACTTCGGACCAGGCATGGGCGTGGGACTGGCGGACGATCAGGTAGCCGCCGATCGGATTCCAGTCGCCGCCCTGGTAGCCGGCCACCACGCGCGCGGGAATGCCGGCGGCGCGCATCAGCGTCGTGAAGGCGGAGGCGTAGTGCCCGCAGAAGCCCTGCCGCGTGTTGAACAGGAAGTCGTCCACGGAGTCGCGCGCGAGTCCGGGCGGCGTCAGCGTGTAGCGGAATGCCTGCTGGCGGAACATCGCGAGCACGGACCGGATGAACGCGGCGTCGCTGCCGGCGTCGGCGCGCATGCGTGCGGCCAGCGCCCGGGCGCGCGGATTGCGGGTGTCGGGAAGCTGCAGGTTGGCGTGGCGGGTCGACTGCGGCAGCGGGTCGGCCGTGCGGTAGCGGAGCGAGGAGACCGCGTCGTAGCGGAGCACGGCATTGACGGGCCGGCGGGTGCGCAGCGTGAAGTCCGCGGACTGGATCGCGATTCCCGGCGTCCAATGCGCCACCATGTCGAGGGCGAACAGCATCTGCTGGCCGGTCGGCTCGAGGGTCACCGTGTAGTCCACGCTTCCCTCTCGCGCGATCGCAGTCTCCCGCGGCAGGGGCGCGCCGGCTCGGGACCATGAAAAACCATCGGTCAGCGAGAGCACGGTCCCCCGCCAGTACCGGAGCGCCGGCGGCGGCAGCGGGCCGTCGAAGCGGACGCGGAAGGCGACCACGTCGTTCAGCGTCAGGTCCGAGATGTCTCCGGGCGACATCTCTTCCGTGATGCCGGAGAGCGCGCGCTCCGAGGACGGCGCGCCCCAGAACGTCGCCTCCACGCGCGGAAAGAAGAGGAACAGCACGAGCGCGACCGGCACGGCCTTGGCGAGCATGGCCCCGGTCGTGCGGAACGGATGCAGGCCCGGGCCGCCGCGGCCGCGACGCGCCACCGGCAGGAGCGCGGCGGCGAGGAGCCAGACCGTCGGCAGCACCCAGGCCGCAGTGCGGAAGTCCTGGGCATAGAAGAAGGAGGCGAGGCAGAGGAACCAGCCGATGAAGATGAGGATCGTGTGGTCGCGGGGCGTGCGCGTCTCCAGGAGCTTCAGCGCCGACATGAGCGCGAGCAGCGCCGTCCCGCCGTCGAGGCCCGTGATCGCGGCATAGCTCAGGAACACGCCGACGGTGCCCGCGCCTGCGATCGCACCGCGCAGGAGGCCCGGCGGCATCCGCCAGCCGCGCCGCTCCGCCGCGAGCCGCCAGCCCGCGACGGCGAGCACGAAGAGGCTGATCCACGGCCTGAGGCGCAGGAGGTGCGGCGCGAGCGCGGCGAGCAGGCCGAGCGTCGTCCACGCGAGCCGCCGGAACGATTCCTCGCGCTCAGCGGACATCGGGGGCGGGGGCTTCGAAGCGGGCGAGGGCGGCGAGGCAGCGCCGCCGCTGCGCCGCGCCGGGGGCCGGGGGATGTTCCTCGCCCGGCAGCTGCAGGCCGAAGGCCTGGCCGCGCGCCTCGGCATCGACGATCCAGCGGGCGAGTATGGAGAGCCGTTCCTCGAGGTCCGCGCCCGGCGCGTCGGCGAGGTCGAAGACCGGGACGGCCTCGGCGTCGCCGCTCCATTCCTTGACGAGCAGCTCTCCCGCGCGGGCGTAGGCCTTCCAGGCGATGTGCCGCGGCGCATCGCCGGGGTGGTAGTCCTTGAGGCCCGCGAAATCGTCCTCGCCGCGCCGGACGAGGCCGCCGCCTTGCGGGCCCGGGAGCCGCGGGGGTGGCGGCGCATCCGCGGCGGGCCGCGGATAGACGAGGCAGGGAAGCGCAGGGTGCAGCACGGCCCAGGCGCGGAAGAGGCCGTAAGGGAAGCAGGTCGAGACTTCGACGCGGTCGAGCACGACGCTGCCGCGGCGGCGGGTCGGGACGCGCAGCTCGAGCGCCGCCTCGCCGGTGGCCGGCACCGAGACGGGCGCCTGTGCCGCGTCCGGGGCCGCCGCCTCGATGTCGAACCGCGGCGCACGGCCCGGGTTCGCGAGCGCGAGGCCGAACGCGGCATCGGAACCTGCGAACGGCGGGTCGGGCGCGCGCGCGCGCACGATGAGCGCCTCGAGGTTCCGGTGACAGGCGTGCATGGCGACGACGGCGAGCGCCGCGAGCAGGAAGGTGAGCGCGAGGCCGAGGTTGTTCCCGTAGTTGAGGGAGCCGAGCAGCATGCCGACCAGCATCAGCCCGAAGGCGCCGCCGAGGCCGGTCGGCAGGATGTAGATGCGGCCGCGGCGCAGCGTGACCGGCCCTGCGTCCGCGCCCTGGCGCCTGCGGATCCAGTCGCGGGTGCGGCGGGTCAGTCGCGCGCGCAGTCCCATGCGGCCGGGCCTCGCGGCGTCAGGGGATCGGAACCGACTTCACGAGCGACGCGGCGACCTCGGCGGCGCTTCGCCCGTCCGCGGGGTCGCGCGGCCGCAGCCGGTGGC
>DASSUY010000141.1:0-2801 GCA_035706525.1 Steroidobacteraceae bacterium | reverse complement strand
GATGTCGCCGTCGTTCGTGAGCAGGATCAGGCCCTCGGAATCCTTGTCGAGGCGCCCGACCGGGAAGATGCGCTCGGCGTGGCCGACGAAGTCCACGATGTTGCCCGGAACGTCGAGCTCGGTGGTGCAGGTGATCCCGCGCGGCTTGTGCAGGGCGAGGTAGACGGCGCGCTTCCTCGTGGGCAGCGGCCGGCCGTCCACGAGGACGACGTCGCCGGGCATGACCTTCGTCCCCAGCTCCCCTTTCGCGCCGTTGACCGTCACCCGCCCGGCCGCGATCCAGGCATCCGCCTCGCGCCGGCTCGCGACGCCGCTCTCGGCGATGTGCTTGTTGAGCCGCATGGGCCCGAGAGTGTGCCGAGGCCTCCCGAAAAAGTCGTCGCACCACGAAAGTGCATCGTCTAAACTGCGCGCACTAGGATGGTGCATGCAAAGCGAAGCGCTTCCGACAAGATTCCATAACCTGTTGATCTAATTGGCTATGAAATAACACACTGCGCTGGCACGGACTTTGCACCAGCACGGGGATCCCGCCGCCATGCTTCGAACAGGGAGACGCTCATGACCCCCGCCGACGTCGTCAAATTCATCAGCGAAAAGAAGATCAAGTACTGCGACCTGCGCTTCACCGACACCCGCGGCAAGGAGCAGCACGTGACCATCCCGACGCGGATGGTGGACGAGGACTTCTTCGTCGACGGCAAGATGTTCGACGGCTCCTCGATCGCCGGATGGAAGGGCATCAACGAGTACGACATGATCCTCATGCCGGATCCCTCGACGGCGATGATCGACCCGTTCTTCGAGGAGACGACGCTGCTCCTGCGCTGCGACGTCGTCGAGCCGACGACGATGCAGGGCTACTCGCGCGACCCGCGCTCCCTCGCGAAGCGCGCGGAGGCCTACCTCAAGTCCACCGGCATCGCGGACGCCTGCCTGTTCGGCCCGGAGAACGAGTTCTTCATCTTCGACAGCGTGCGCTGGTCGAACGAGCTGAACGGCTGCAGCTACCACATCGACTCGGTGCAGGGCGCGTGGAACTCCGGCACGGTGTACGAGGGCGGCAACCAGGGCCACCGGCCGACGATCAAGGGCGGCTATTTCCCGGTGCCGCCGGTCGACCGCTTCCAGGACCTGCGCACGGCCATGTGCCAGGCCTGCGAGGAGCTCGGCCTCAAGGTCGAGGTGCACCACCACGAGGTGGGCACGGGCGGCCAGGGCGAGATCAACGTCGGCCCGAACACGCTGACGAGGAAGGGCGACGAGGTCCAGGTCCTCAAGTACGCGCTCTGGAACGTCGCGCACGGCCACGGCAAGACGCTCACCTTCATGCCGAAGCCGCTGGTCGGCGACAACGGCAGCGGCATGCACGTGCACCAGTCGCTGCAGAAGGACGGCAAGAACATCTTCGCGGGCGAGCGCTACGCGGGCCTCTCCGACGTCGCGCTCTACTACATCGGCGGCATCATCAAGCACGCGAAGGCGATCAACGCCTTCACGAACCCGGGCACGAACAGCTACAAGCGCCTCGTGCCGGGCTTCGAGGCGCCGGTCATGCTCGCCTACAGCGCGCGCAACCGCAGCGCGTCGATCCGCATCCCCTGGGTGTCGAACCCGAAGGGCCGCCGCATCGAGGTGCGCTTCCCGGACTCGAGCGCGAACCCGTATTTCGCCTTCGCCTCGATGATGATGGCGGGCCTCGACGGCATCCAGAACAAGATCCATCCGGGCGAGGCCTCGGACAAGGACCTCTACGACCTGCCGCCCGAGGAGGCGAAGAACATCCCGGAGGTCTGCCACTCGCTCGACATGGCGCTCGAGCACCTCGACCGCGACCGGGAGTTCCTGAAGCGCGGGGGCGTCTTCAGCGACGACCTGATCGACGCGTACATCGACCTGAAGCAGGGAGAGGTCACGCGCTTCCGGATGTCCACGCATCCGGTCGAGCTGGACCTTTATTTCAGCCTCTGAGAGGCGTTTCACACTTTGCCGGGCCGGCGGGGCTATGCTGTTGCCATGATGCGCAGCTTCCTGGTCCTCGCCGGCCTCGCAGTGACGCTCGCCGCCTCCGGGCAAGAGATCTACCGGTGGGTGGACAAGGACGGCATCGTCCACTACGCGGACCAGCCGGGCTCCGACAAGGCGGAGCTCATCAGCGTCGTCGAGCCGAACGCCTACGAGTCGGAAGAGACGGCGCCGCCGCCCTCCGGGTCGTCGGCGGAGCCGGTGGAGCCCGCCGACCGCAGCGAATCCTACGGGGCGCTCTCGATCGTCTCGCCGGAACCGGACCAGGTCTTCTTCGGCGCGAACGCGGTGGTGAACGCGCAGGTGGACATGCGCGGGACGCTGCAGTCCGGCGACCAGCTCGTGTTCTTCCTGAACGGGGACCGGCGGCCGGCGACGGGCGACTCGCTGACGTTCTCGGGCCTCGACCGCGGCTCGTACTTCCTGCGGGCCGCCATCCTCGACGCGGACGGGAAACCCGTCGTGACGAGCCCGCAGGTGCAGTTCCACGTGCGCCAGCCGTCGATGCTCTCGCCGCAGAGCCCGCAGGCTCCGCCCAAGCCGCCGAAGCCCACTCCCAAGCCGACGCCCAAGCCCAGGGGCTGATTCCCCGCCGGGCGCGGCTCCCGCGCCATGGCTGACGGCCTCCTCGACCTGCTCTCGACCGCGGTCGTCCTCGTCGACGCCCGCGGGACGGTGCTCTCCCTGAACCAGGCGGCCGCATCGCTGTTCGCGACGAGCCCCGCCTCCGCGAAGGGCCGGCCGCTCGCTGCGCTCGCCGCGGACGGCGCTGCGCT
>DASSUY010000140.1:0-5071 GCA_035706525.1 Steroidobacteraceae bacterium | reverse complement strand
GACCTGCTCGACCGCCGCTTCCTGATGACGATCATCGAGAAGTTCTCGGGCGGCCCCGTCGGCATCGACAGCCTCGCGGCGACGCTCGGCGAGGAGCGCGACACCCTCGAGGACGTCGTCGAGCCCTACCTGATCCAGCAGGGTTTCCTGGTGCGCTCGGCGCGCGGACGCGTCGCGACGCCGGCGGCCTGGCGGCACTTCGGGCAGGAGCCGCCGCGGGCGGAGACGGGCGGCGGGAGCCTCCCGCTGTTCCGCGGATAGCGTGGACGCGTTCACGATTCCGGTGCGCGTCTACTGGGAGGACACGGACGCCGGCGGCGTCGTGTACTACGCGAACTACCTGAAGTTCCTCGAGCGCGCGCGCAGCGAGTGGCTTCGCTCGCTCGGCATCGACCAGGTCCGGCTGCAGCGCGAGGAGCGCCTGCAGTTCGTCGTGGTGGAGGCGAACGTCCGCTATCATCGGCCGGCGCGGTTCGACGACGAGCTCATCGTGTCCGTCACGCTCGAGGCGCTGCGCGGCGCCTCCGTGCAGATGGGGCAGGAAGTGCGCCGCGGCGACGAGCTGCTCGTGAGCGCGACCGTCCGCGCCGCCTGCATCGACGGGGACACCCTGCGGCCGCGGCCGCTGCCGAAGCGCCTCGCGGAAAGATCCTGAGGAAAGGGCATTGAACACCAACGATCCGCATTCGGTCCTCTCGCTGATCCTGAACGCCGGGCCCGTCGTCAAGGCCATCATCGCGATGCTGCTGCTCGCCTCGCTCGCCTCGTGGACCATCATCTTCCGCAAGAAGCGACTGCTCTCGCTCGCCGAGAGCGAGGCCAACCGCTTCGAGGGGACGTTCTGGTCCGGCGGCGACCTCGGCAAGCTCTACCGCGAGATCGGCACGCGGAACCGGGCGGCGGTCGGGATGGAGGGCATCTTCGAGGCGGGGTTCGGGGAGTTCTCGCGCCTGCGCGGGCAGTCGGTGCCGGCGGGCGAACTGCTCGAGGGCGTCCGGCGGGCGATGCGCGTCGCCCAGCTGCGCGAGATCGACCGCCTGGAAGCGAGCCTCGCGACGCTCGCGACCGTCGGCTCGACAAGCCCGTACGTGGGCCTCTTCGGCACCGTCTGGGGGATCATGGGCGCCTTCCAGGGGCTCGGCAACGCGCAGCAGGCGACGCTCGCGATGGTCGCGCCCGGCATCGCCGAGGCGCTGATCGCGACGGCCGCCGGCCTTTTCGCCGCCAGCCCGGCCGTCGTCGCCTACAACCGCTACGCGGACAAGATGGGGCGGCTCGAGCTGCGCTACGACGCATTCATGGACGAGTTCTCGACCTTGTTGCAGCGCCACGCGGCGTCCCGGGGCTGACGTGGCCGCGGGCCGGAAGCGGCGGCGGCTGATGGGCGAGATCAACGTCGTGCCCTACATCGACGTGATGCTCGTGCTGCTCATCATCTTCATGATCACGGCGCCGCTCCTGACCCAGGGCGTGCAGGTGGAGCTGCCCGACGCGGATGCGAAGCCGATCGACCCGGAGCTGCTCCGGGACCGCGAGCCGCTCGTGCTGTCGGTGGATCGCGACGGCCGCTACTACCTCAACATCGGCGGCGACGAGGAAAGTCCGGTCGGCGAGGCCGAGATCGCGCGCCGCACGGCCGCGGTCCTCGCGCAGGACCGGGAAACGCCCGTGCTCGTGAAAGCCGACGAACGCGTGCCCTACGGCAGTGTCGTACGGGGCATGGTCCTCCTGCAGCAGGCCGGCGCGACGAAGATCGGGTTCCTGACGGACCCGAAGGCCGTCCGGGCACTCGAGGATCTCGAGCGCAGGCGCTGAGGCGGCGATGCGCCCGGCCATCGCCCCCGTCGCCTGGTCCATCGCGCTGCACGCGGCGCTCGCGGCGCTGATCGTCTTCGGGCTCACGATCCCGAAGCGGGCGGAGACGCCGGTCGTGCTGCCGATCGACGCCGTCGTCGTGGACGACGCCGTGCTGCAGGCGGCCGGCCGCCAGCGCGAGCTGCGCGAGCGCGTCGAAGCGGAGCGGCGGGAGCGCGCCGCGGCGGAGGCCGAAGAGCGGCGCCTGGAGGAGGAGCGCCTGCGGCAGGAGCAGGAACGCCAGCAGGCGGAGGCGCAGGCGCGGGTCGAAGCGGAGCAGAGGGCGCAGGCGGATGCGGATGCGAAGCGGAAGGCCGAGGCGGACGCGAAGCGCAAGTCCGAGAAGGAGGCCGCCGCGAAGGCCGCGGCCGAGAAGAAGCGGGCGGAGGCGGAGCAGAGGGACCGGCAGGCGCGCGAGGCGGAGCTGCGCGCACGGCTGGCGGAGGAGGAAACGCGCCAGAGCGCCGGCTTCCAGAGCCTGAAGGCCAGCTACATCCGGGCCATCCAGGCGCACGTGGAGCGGCGCTGGTTCGAGCCCCCCGGCATCGCGCCCGGGCTAAGCTGTACGATCTTCGTGACGCAGATTCCCGGAGGCGACGTCGTGAACACCCGGTTCGGCCCCTGCAACGGCAATGCGGCCGTTCGCCAGTCGATCGAGAACGCGGTGCGCAACGCCTCGCCGCTGCCGGCGCCGCCGCAACCTGCGCTGTTCGAGCGGGAAGTCGAGCTCGTGTTCACGCCCAAGGAGGGCCGCCGCTGATGTTTCGCCGTGCATTCGTCCTGACCGCCGCGCTCGCGTTCCTGCTGTCCGGCCCTTCGGAGGCCCAGCTGACCGTTCAGATCCTGAAGGGCACGGCCGAATCCGTGCCGATCGCCATCGTGCCCTTCGCCTGGGAGGGCGGAGGGCCTGCGCCGCACGACGTCGCCGCGACGGTGCAGGCGGACCTCGGCCGCAGCGGGCGCTTCCGGCCGCTGCCGCGCGAACAACAGGTCGAGCAGCCGCACGCGTCCGCGGAGGTCGACACGGCCGACTGGCGGATGCTCAAGGTGGATTACGTGCTGGTCGGCCGGCTCGCCCCGCTTTCCGACGGCCGCCTCGAGGTCCGCTACGAGCTCGTCTCGGTCGCGAACGGGGAACGGCTGCTCGGCACGGCGCTGCCCGCCGACCCGAAGGCGTTGCAGCGGGCGAGCCACCGCGTCGCCGACGCGGTCTACGAGAAGATCCTCGGCGTGCGCGGCGCCTTCGCGACCCGCATCGCCTACGTCGCGGTCGACGGCCCGGTGAACCGGCGGTCCTACCGGCTCATCGTTTCCGACTCCGACGGCGCCAACGAGCGCGTCGTGTTCGCATCGCCCGACCCGATCATGTCGCCCGCCTGGTCGCCGGACGGGCGCTCGCTCGCCTACGTCTCCTTCCACACGGGGCTCGCCGCCGTCTACGTGCAGACGCTCGCGACCGGCGCCCAGGTGCAGGTCTCGGCGCGCTCCGGCATCAACGGCGCGCCGAGCTTCTCGCCCGACGGCTCGCGGCTCGCGCTCGCGCTGTCGCGCCGCGACGGCAACGTCGACGTCTACGTGCTCACGCTCGCGACGCAGGACCTCAAGCGGATCACGGACGATCCCGCGATCGACACGGAGCCCGTCTGGGCGCCCGACGGGCAGTCGCTCTATTTCACCTCGGACCGCGCCGGCGGGCCGCAGGTGTACCGGGTCGCGGTGGCCGAGGGCGCGCGCCCGAAGCGGATCACCTACGAGGGCAGCTACAACGCGCGCCCCCGGATCTCGCCGGACGGGCGCCAGCTCGCGGTCGTGACGCTCGACCGTGGCGCCTACCGCATCGGCGCGGTCGATCCCGGGCGCGGCGCGCTGCAGGTGCTGAGCAGCGGCCAGCAGGACGAGTCGCCGTCGTTCGCGCCGAACGGCGCCGACATCCTCTACACCAGCCGCGTCGGCGGCCGCGACACGCTCGCGATCGTCTCGAGCGACGGCCGCGTCCAGCAGCGGATCGCCGCCAGCGCGGGCGAACTGCGGGAAGCGGCCTGGTCGCCGTTTCTCGACTGAAGGTGACGCCGCCGTGCCGGCTGTGCTAGAAGAACCCCGCCCCGCACCGAGGGCCCGAATGCTGGAAGGAGTCCGAGCGATGCGCCCGTTGTCCGTCCTCTTGATCGCGATTGCCACGCTGGCGCTGGCCGGCTGTCCGAAGAAGCCGACGACCGTGCCGGAGGGCTCCGGCTCCACGGCGACGGAGGGCAGCGACACCGCGGGGGCGGGCGCCGACGGCCAGGTGGGCGAGGGGCGCGAGCTCCCGGGCGCGTCCGGCAGCGCGACCGGCAGCGGCCCGACGGGCGTCGCGAACGTCATCTACTTCGATTTCGACAGCAGCTCGATCCGGCCGGAATATGCGTCCCTCATCACCTCGCACGCGAAGTTCCTGGCGGGTACGCCGTCGATCCGCATTCGCCTCGAAGGCCACACCGACGAGCGCGGCTCGCGCGAGTACAACATCGCGCTGGCCGAGCGCCGCGCGCAGGCCGTGCGCACGGCCCTGAAGCTGCAGGGAGCGGGCGACGCCCAGCTGACGACCGTCAGCTACGGCGAGGAGCGTCCCGCGGTCGCAGGCAGCGACGAGGCGGCGTACGAGAAGAACCGCCGCGTCGAGCTGGTCTACGGGCGCTGAGGCAGGCATGCGCGCCGCCGTTTCCGTCGCGGTCCTCCTGCTCGCCGGCCTCGCCGCGGCGGCCGCGCAGGCGCAGTCGAAGGGCGAGCGACTCGACAGCCTGGAGGCGCGCATGGACGGCGTCGAGCGCCAGCTCGCCAACCAGGGACTGCTCGAGATGACCCGGCAGATCGAGGCGCTCTCGGCCCAGGTGCGCCAGCTGCGCGGCGACATCGAGGAGCTGCAGCACGGCATCGAGCAGGCACGCGCGCAGCAGCGCGACCAGTACGTCGACCTCGACACGCGCCTGCGCGCCGCAGAGGCTGCGCTCGCCGCGGCGCAGTCGGCGGTCCCGGGCGGCGGGGCCGAAGCCGAGTACCAGGCCGCGTTCAGCCTCCTGAAGGACGGCAAGTACCCGGAGGCGTCCACGGCGCTGCAGGATTTCCTCGGGAAGTATCCGCAGCACGAGCTCGCGCCGAACGCCATGTACTGGCTCGGCGAGGCGCACTACGTGCAGCGCGACTACGCCGGGGCGCTCGCGGCCTTCGAAGGCCTGCTGGC
>DASSUY010000139.1:0-4336 GCA_035706525.1 Steroidobacteraceae bacterium | reverse complement strand
GGGAAAGATCGAGAAGATCGAGCCGCAGGCGATCGTCGAGCAGAACGTCACGATGTTCGCCGTGCTGATCGACATCCCGAACGAGGACCGGCTGCTCAAGCCCGGCATGAACGTGGACGCGGTCTTCGACGTCGCCTCACGTCAGGGCGTGCTGACGCTCCCGGTGATGGCGCTGCGCGCGCCGCGGGACATCGATTCCACCGCACAGGTGCTGAACCTCGACCCGCAGGCGATCCGCGAAGCGGTCGGCGCCGCGCCGCGGGCAGCGGCGCAGGGCATGGCCCGCGGCCCCGGCAATCGCGGCGGCGAGCGCGGCGGCGCGTTGCAGCTCGGACGCGGCCTCTGGGTGGTCGCGCTCGAGGACGGGCGGCAGGCGCCGATCCCGGTCGAGACCGGCATCACCGACCTCGACCGCGTCGAGATCACGGGCGGCCTCGCCGAGGGCGACAGCGTGCTGATGCTGCCGACGGCGAGCCTCGTCGAGATCCAGCAGACCATCCAGGACATGGCCTCGAGCCGGGGTGGCATCCCGGGCCTGACCCAGAAGCCCGCGACCCAGAACGCGACGCCGCGGAGCCCCTGATGCCGTTCTGGGAGACGGTCCGGATCGCGCTCGACTCGCTGCGCGGCAATGCGTTCCGCTCCGCGCTCACGATGCTCGGCGTCGTCATCGGCGTCGCCGCCGTGATCGCGATGCTCGCGCTCGGGCGCGGCGCGAAGGCGGCGGTGGACGCGCAGCTCGCGACGCTCGGCGCCGACGTGCTGACCGTCACCACCGGCATGCGCTGGCTGAGCGGCGTCGCCCGCGACCAGCAGACGCTCACGATCGACGACGCCGACGCGCTCGCGCGCGACGCGCGCCACGTTTCCGCAGTGGTCCCGGAGCAGAGCGGCCGCCAGCAGGTGAAGCTCGGCGCGCGGAACATCAACGTCTCCGTGATCGGGACGCTTCCCGAGCACGCACGCGTCAACGGCTACGAGCTGGAGTACGGGAAGATGTTCACCGGCGCGGACGAGGCCGCGCGTCGGCGCGTCGCGGTCGTCGGCGGCGACATCCCGGGCATGCTGGAAGTGCCGGCCGCCAGCCTCGTCGGCGCGACCATCATCGTGAAGAACATGCCGTTCGAAGTCGTCGGCGTGTACCGGCGGAAGGGCTCCGTGGGCCCCGGCAACCCGGACGACGACGTCTACATCCCGCTCGCCACCTCGCGCTTCCGCATCAGCGGCAGCGAGGAAGTGCAGACAGTCTCCGTGCAGGTCGCGAAGGGGAGCGACATCAAGGCGGCCATGGTCGAGATCGAGCGGGTGCTGCGGCGCGAGCACGGCCTTCCGCCAGGGCGCGACAACGACTTCACGCTGCTCGACCGCCGCCAGTTCCTCGCGACCCAGCAGGAGACGACGCAGATCCTCGGCTTCCTGCTGGCCGGGATCGCGGGCGTCTCGCTCGTCGTCGGCGGCATCGGCATCATGAACATCATGCTGGTGACCGTCACCGAGCGCACGCGCGAGATCGGCATTCGGAAAGCCATCGGCGCGACGCGCGGGAACGTGCTGCGGCAGTTCCTGGTCGAGTCGGTGATCCTGTGCCTCGCCGGCGGCGCGGCCGGGGTCGCGCTCGGCATCGGCGTCGCCGCGGCGCTCTCGAAGTTCGCCGGCTGGCAGACGGCCGTCACCCTGGATTCGCTGCTGCTCGCGTTCGGGTTCAGCGCCGGGGTCGGGCTGCTGTTCGGGCTGTGGCCCGCGAGGCGGGCGTCGATGCTGAATCCGATCGAGGCGCTGCGGCACGAGTGATTCCCGCCCAAACCGGCGGTTTCGCGCCGGTGGGTTACAATCGACGCATGGCGGAACCCGGCACTGAAGCCCGGCCGCCGATGCTGAAGCCTGACAACGCGCTGTTCCTGGATTTCGATGGAACCCTCGTCGCGTTTGCGCAGCAACCGGACGGCGTAACGGTCGACGCGAGGCTCCCCGCGTTGCTCGCGGAGTTGCGCACGCGCTTGGGCGGCGCCGTCGCGCTCGTGAGCGGGCGGACGATCGCGCAGCTCGATGCGCTCCTCGGCCTGCCGCACTACGCTGCCGCCGGGCTCCACGGTCACGAATGGCGGCTGGAAGACGGCAAGCTCCACCAGTCCGGCAAGACGCCGAGTGTCGGCCGCATCCTCTCGGGCCTCCGGGAACGGTTCGGCGGCGACATCAGGCTCTTCATCGAGGACAAGGGCGCGAGCGTCGCGCTGCACTACCGGCGCGCGCCGGGGCGGGCGCAGGCCTGCATCGCCGCGATGCGGGAGCTCGCGGGGCCCGAGTTCGAGGTCCTGCAGGGGCACTGCGTCGTGGAGGCACGGCCCCGCGGCATCCACAAGGGCATCGCGCTCAAGACGCTTTCCTCCCACCCGCCGTTCAAGGGCAGGAGACCCGTCTTCGTCGGCGACGACGTCACGGACGAGGACGGCTTCCGCGTCGCGCTCGCCCTGGGCGGGCACGGCGTGAAGGTCGGCCCCGAGCCCTCCCTCGCGCGCTATCGCCTGTCCTCGGTGAAGGCAGTGCACGACTGGCTCGCGGCCAGCCTCCTCGTGCTCGGCCGGGAGGCCTCATGACCCAAGCGGCCTCCCTCGACCTCGGCGTCATCGGCAACTGCGTCATCTCGGTGCTGATCGATCGCCGTGCGCGCGTCGCCTGGAGCTGCCTGCCGCGGCTCGACGGCGACCCGGTCTTCCATGCACTCGTGGACGGCGACCGGGGCGACGACGCCCGCGGGTTCTGGTCGGTGGAACTCAGCGGCTTCGAGCGCAGCGAGCAGGAATACCGGCCTAACACGGCCGTGCTCGTGACGCGGCTCTTCAGCTCGAACGGCTCGGCGATCGAGGTCACGGATTTCTGCCCGCGCTTCGAACGCGGCGGCCGCATGTTCCGGCCGCAGATGCTGGTGCGTCGCGTGCGCGCGCTCGCCGGCACGCCGCGGATCTGCGTGCGGCTCCGGCCGTCCTTCGCCTACGGCGCCTTCGTGCCGGAGGTGACGCACGGCAGCAACCACATCCGCTATGTGAGCCCGGACCGGGTGCTTCGCCTCACGACCGACGCGCCGGTGAGCTATGTGCTATCGGAGACGCCTTTCCTGCTCGAGAGCGCGATGCACTTCGCGCTCGGCGCCGACGAGACGCTGACGGACAGCCCGAAGCGGACGGCGCGCGTCTTCCAGGAGGAGACGGAGTCCTACTGGCGACAGTGGACGCGCCGCCTCGCGATCCCCCCGGAGTGGCAGGAGGCCGTGATACGCGCGGCGATCACGCTGAAGCTCTGCCAGTTCGAGGAGACGGGCGCGATCGTCGCGGCCATGACGACCAGCATTCCCGAGGCGCCGGACACGGGGCGCAACTGGGACTACCGCTACTGCTGGCTGCGCGACGCGTTCTTCGTCGTGCGCGCGCTCAACTCGCTGTCCGAAGTGGACACGATGGAGCACTACCTGCGCTACCTCGGCAACATCGTGGGCCAGGCGACCGACGGGCACCTGCAGCCGGTCTACGGCATCGCGCTCGAGCGGCGGCTCGTGGAGCACGAGGTGCCGACGCTCGCCGGCTACCGCGGCATGGGCCCGGTGCGCGTCGGCAACCAGGCCTACGAGCACCTGCAGCACGACGTGTACGGCAACGTCGTGCTCGCGACCTCGCAGTCCTTCTTCGACAAGCGCCTGCTCCGGCCCGCGACGGACCAGGACTTCCTCCGCCTCGAGCGCGTCGGCGAGCAGGCCTACCGCGTCTACGCGACGCCCGACGCCAGCATGTGGGAGCTCCGGACCCGCGAGCGGGTGCACACCTCCTCCGCGCTCATGTGCTGGGCCGCCTGCGACCGGCTCGCGCGCATCGCCGAACACCGGGCGCTGCCGGAGCGCGCCGCGCTCTGGTCGGCGCGTGCGGGCGAGATCCGCGCGGCCATCGAGACGCGCGCCTTCGATGCGGCGCGCGGGAGCTTCATGGAGAGCTTCGGCGGCAACGACGTGGAGGCGGGGCTCCTGCTGATGGCGGAGGTCGGGTTCCTGCCGCGCGGCGATTCCCGCTTCGCCGGCACGGTCGCGCTGATCGAGCAGCGCCTGCGGCGCGGGCCGCACCTCTTCCGCTACGCGGCGGCCGACGACTTCGGGCTGCCGACGACGGCCTTCAACGTCTGCACCTTCTGGTACATCGACGCGCTCGCCCGCCTCGGCCGTACGGCGGAGGCGCGCGAGCTGTTCGAGGGCATGCTCGCGGGCCGGAACCACGTCGGGCTCCTGTCGGAGGACATCGCGCCGGAGACGGGGGAGCACTGGGGCAACTACCCGCAGACCTACTCGCTCGTCGGC
>DASSUY010000138.1:0-3090 GCA_035706525.1 Steroidobacteraceae bacterium | reverse complement strand
CCGCTGGCGTCCCACAGCTCCTCCGTGTGGCCATACGCCTGATACTGGGCGATGTACGAGAAGGGCTCCTGCATGATCGATACGCGGAACCACTTCCCGTCCGGCGACGCATCCACCTCGTCGATCATCGCGGGCGCGCCGATCTTGCGCGTGGCGCCACTCTTCACGTCGACGATCGCCAGCTGCCCGGTGCTGTAGTACTCGAGCATCGCGCGCTCGTGTGGATCGCGCAGCAGCGTCCAGTCGCGATAGGTGCGCGTACGCGCCTTCTTCCCCTCGGAGAGCCGCACCAGCGGCCCCGTCTCGATGTCGGGATGCCGGGGCTCCGCGCCGCGACCGTCGGGGACGAGCACCACGACGACGTTCTTGCCGTCCGCCGTCCAGTCGACGTCGGTGACGAGCGTCGCGAGGAGCGGCGTCCGCGTGACCTTGCGCGACTTGCCGCTGCCGGCGTCGGCGACGTAGACGTGCGACGCGTCGTCGAAGTTCGCGATGTAGGCGATCTGCGCGCCGTCAGGCGACCACGACGGGCTGCTCACCGTCGCGCCCTTCGGCACCTCGACCTGACGCGACTGGCCGGTGGTGGCATCGATGACCGCCAGTCCCGCGGCGCCGCGCGTCGTCAGGCTGCGATTGCGGTTCGCGCGCGGATCGACCTGGAGCCCCGCCAGGTAGTAGTGCGGCTTGCCGTAGTCGGCCACCGTCGGCAGGCCGTCGCTCTCCACCTTGAGGAAGTGCTTCCGGTCAGGGCTCTGGTTGGCGAGGGTGACGTTCTGCGACCTGGGAGCCGTCACGATGCGCTCGATCACCGCGGGCGGCTTCACGTACCCCTCGATGGCGAGTAGCTCTCGCTCGGCGGCGCCCTGCTGGGCGACGTTCTGTGCCTGCACGGGAGCGCTCGCCAGCGCCAGCGCGCCGACGACCATGAAGGGCCAGCCGGCCGACGTCCTCGGTAGGACTCGCGTCATTGCCCACTCCGAATTGTTTGAGACGGGTTGGTTGGGAACACGCACTGCAACCTAGAGATACGGCTCGGCGCGCGGACGCGTTGATGTTTCGGGGCGGGATTCCGGAAGGGCGCCGGAGCGTGAGCCCTCGGTGGAGCCGGGGCCCCTCGATCCGGAGCCGGAATGTGAGCTCTCGGCTGACGGCCATCGGCTCTCGGCCGTCAGTGAAATTGGAGATTCCGGGGTAGAGCCGGGGGGACCTCCATCCGGAGGCCGAGTGCAGGCTCTCGGCCGACGGATATTGAGAGCACGCCCCTGACTGCTACCATGGAGTTGCGGAACACCCATGGACCACAGCCAGGAGCGGCCCTCATGAAACGGACAGCCAAGTATGTCGGGCTCGATGTGCATCAAAGTACTACGGTGGTCGCGGTGCGCGAGGAGAGTGGGCGCGTGATCGCGCGTACGACGCTGCCGACCGAAGCGGCCGCGCTGACCGAGTACTTTCGCGGGATGCGCGGCACGGTGCGGGTCACCTTCGAAGAAGGGACGCAAGCGCAGTGGCTGTATGACCTGCTGCGCCCGCTCGTGCAGCGGGTGCTCGTCTGCGATCGGCGCGGGATCTCGTCCCAGGGCCACAAGGCCGATCAGCATGACGCCGACGAGCTGTCCGAGCTCCTGCGCCGCGATGCGCTCCGCCCCGTGTATCACGACGGGCGTGAGCGGGCGGCGCTCGTGGAGTTCGCGCGGACCTATGAGAATGCGGTCACGGACGCGACGCGCGTGATGCTTCGCGTGAAGGCGCTGTTCCGCGCGCGCGCGATCAAGACGCGGGGGCGCGCGGTCTATCAGCCGGAGCAGCGCCCGCAGTGGCTCGCGCGGTTGCCGCATGCCGCCGCGCAGTTTCGGGCTGAGGCATTGCTCGCCGAGCTCGAGGTGCTCCAGCGCATTCGGCGCCTCGCGAAGGAGAAGATGATTGCCGAGGCGCGGCGCGATCCTGCCTGGCCCGTGCTCCGGCGAATTCCCTTTCTCGGGCCCGTGCGGGTCGCGCAGCTCCTGGCGAAGCTGCAGACGCCGTGGCGCTTCCGCACGAAGCGGCAGCTGTGGGCCTATGCCGGCCTCGCCGTGGTGACGCGCACCTCCGCGCAGTACGAGGTGCAGGGGGCGCGCATCGTGCGGCGCCGTCGCGAGCCGCTCACACGCGGGTTGAACCGCAATCACAGCCCCGTCGTGAAGGCGCTCTTCAAGAGTGCGGCGACGACGGCGGCGACGCGGCCCGGCCCGCTCTACGACTGGTATCAGCACCTGCTCGCGCAGGGCATGCGCGAGGAACTCGCCCGGGTGACGCTCGCCCGGAAGCTCGCCGGTTTGACGCTTCGTCTCTGGAAAACAGGAGAACGCTACGATCCAGCTCAGCTAACGGTGGCCGGCGCGCCGCTGGGCGCGCAGGCGAAGTAAACGTCCCGCGTCGTCTCGACGCTGCCGGGGGTCGGGAGGCCCGCGGAGCGCTCCAGGATGCCGGGACGTGGGGGAGGTACGTGCGGGAGGCAGTCTCCAGAGGGCCGTTCGCCCGGCCGGCAGGCACGCCGAGGCACTAGGCCGACCATAGGCCCTCCCGTAAACCCCGAATAAGCGTTAGGCCGGCCGTGCGCGGCCGAGTCTCAGATAGAACCATGGGTTTGCCTCCGGGCGACCCCGCGGCGCTGGTGCCCGTCCACTGGATGCTGGAGCTGAAGCGAGGACCCCGATGCGGAAGAGGACTGTCGAACCCCGCCCCGCGCGGCGGAGGGATGCACGCGCCCAGGAAAGTTCGGGGCTGATTGCCAAGGCGAAAAAAACGCCGCGGAAATCAGCCAGGACGAAGTCCGCTCTTGACAATCGCTCTCATAGAACGGCCCTCGGCCGACGGCGAATTCGGAGTTGGCCGGCCGCTGCGCGGCGGCCGTTCTGTTATCAGTTGGTGGTTTCCGAACGGCGTAAGGGCCAGCCCTCCCTGTGAAGGCTGGCCGTTCGTCGGGATGGTCGTGCGGTGATCACGTGGCCCCTCTATCGGGCTGGCCGAGCACGAGCGCTCGGCTCTCGGCGCTCGGCTGACGGCTATCGGAGTCAACCGATGCCGGCGGGTGACCGCTTCGTCATGCAC
>DASSUY010000137.1:0-2826 GCA_035706525.1 Steroidobacteraceae bacterium | reverse complement strand
CGCCACGCGGAGCGCTTCGGCGTCGAGATCGTTTCCGACCAGGTGACGCAGGTCGAGCTCTCGAAGCGGCCCTTCCGGCTCGTCGGCGAGAACGGCGAGTACACCTGCGATGCGCTCATCATCGCGACCGGCGCCTCCGCGCGCTACCTCGGCCTCGAATCGGAGACGGCCTACCGCGGCCGCGGCGTCTCGGCCTGCGCGACCTGCGACGGTTTCTTCTACCGCGACCAGAAGGTCGCGGTCGTCGGCGGCGGCAACACCGCGGTCGAGGAGGCGATCTATCTCGCGAACCTCGCCTCCCACGTGACGCTCGTGCACCGGCGCGACAAGCTGCGCGCCGAGGCGATCCTGCAGGACCGGCTGCGCGCGCTCGCCGAGGCCGGCAAGGTGTCGTTCCTCTGGGACCACGCCGTCGAGGAAGTCCTCGGCGACGACGCCGGCGTCACGGGCGTCCGCGTGCGCTCCGTCAAGGACGGGTCCAAGCGCGACCTCGACGTCACCGGCCTCTTCGTCGCGATTGGCCACACGCCGAACACCGAGCTCTTCCAGGGCCAGCTCGAGATGAAGGACGGGTACATCGTGGTCAAGTCCGGCCTCGCGGGCGAGGCGACCGCGACCAGCGTGCCGGGCGTCTTCGCGGCCGGCGACGTCGCGGACCACGTCTACCGGCAGGCGGTCACCTCGGCGGGAACCGGCTGCATGGCGGCGCTGGACGCCGACCGCTTCCTCGAGCGCGCCGCGCCGGCCTGAGGACGTGAACGTACGGGTCGCGGCATCGTTCGCCGACATCGACGCCGCGGCGTGGAACGCGCTCCCGGGCGCGGACGCCCCGTTCCTGCGCCACGAGTTCCTGCTGGCGCTCGAAGCCTCCGGCTGCGCCACGCCGGCGACCGGCTGGAAGGGCTGCCACCTCCTGCTCGAGGACGGGGGCCGCCTCGCCGGCGCGATGCCCCTCTACCTCAAGTCGCACTCCTGGGGCGAATTCGTCTTCGACTTCGCCTGGGCCGATGCCTATCGCCGCGCGGGGCTCGCCTACTATCCGCGGCTCGTGTCGGCGGTGCCGTTCACGCCTGCGACCGGCAGCCGCCTGCTCGCGGCCGGCGAGGACCGCGACCGGCTGCTCGGCGCCGCGCGCGCCATCCTGAACGATGCGGGCCTCTCCTCGCTCCACGTCCTTTTCCCGGATGCCGAGGACCGGGCCTTCCTCGAGGGCGCGGGCCTCCTGCCCCGCCTCGACTGCCAGTTCCACTGGCGCAACGAAGGCTACGCGACTTTCGGGGACTTCCTGGACGGCTTCACCGCGGAGAAGCGCAAGAAGCTCCGGCGCGAGCGGCGGCGGGTCGCGGAGTCGGGCCTCGCCTGCCGCACGCTGACCGGCGCCATGCTCGACGAGCGGCTGCTCGACGTAATCCACGGGCTGCACGCCGTCACCTTTGCGCGACACGGGAATCCGCCCTACCTCAACCGCGACTGCTTCGGCCGGATCGCCGAAGCGATGCCGGAAGCGCTCGTCGTCGAGGTCGCGGAACTCGCCGGCGAGACGGTCGCCTGCTCGATCTCGCTGCGGGGCAAGGACACCTTGTACGGGCGCTACTGGGGCGCGAGCGGCGACTTCCACAGCCTGCATTTCGAGCTCTGCTACTACCGCGGCATCGAGTACTGCATCCGCGAGCGCCTCTCGCGCTTCGAGCCGGGAACGCAGGGCGAGCACAAGCTCCTCAGGGGTTTCCTGCCGACGCCCGTCTGGTCCATGCACGAGATCGCGGATCCGTTCTGCGCTTCCGCGATCGCGGACTGGCTGGCCGAAGAGCGCGCCCTGCGCGAGGCCGCGTTCGGGGATGCCGCCCGTCACCTGCCCTTTCGGCGGGCGGACATCCCGGCTAGGCTCGATCCCGATGTCCGGAATCGCATGGCTCCAGAAGACTGACCCTCCGACGGCCCTGCCGCCGACCTCCCGCGCGCTCACGGAGCCGAACGGCCTGCTCGCCGTCGGCGGCGCCCTGACGCCGGAATGGCTGATCCACGCCTACCGCCGCGGCGTCTTTCCCTGGTACTCCGCGGAGCAGCCGATCCTCTGGTGGGCGCCTGACCCGCGCGCCGTCCTCCTGCCCGGGGAGTTCAAGGTCTCGCGGAGCCTCTCGCGCTCGATCTCGAAGCGGGGCTTCGAGACCCGCATGAACACGGCCTTCGCCGAGGTGATCGAGGCCTGCGCCGGTCCACGGCGCGGCATGCCCGGCACCTGGATCACGCCGGAGATGCACGCGGCCTACCTCCTCCTGCACCGGCGCGGGCTCGCCCACTCCGTCGAGACCTGGCGAGAGGGCCGCCTCGTCGGGGGCCTGTACGGCGTCGGCCTCGGGCGCGTCTTCTTCGGGGAGTCGATGTTCACCCGCGAATCGGATGCCTCGAAGGTCGCGCTCGCGCGGCTCGTCTCCGAGTGCCTCGCCCGCAACGTCCCGCTGATCGACTGCCAGATGCCGAGCCCGCACCTCGCGAGCCTCGGCTGTCGCACGATCCCGCGCTGGGATTTCGAGGGGCGGCTCGCGGCGCTGATTGACTACCGGGCGCCCGTGTGGCGCTGAGGCCACGCGCAATTGCGCCTGTGTCCCGCCTGCGTCACAATCCGCGCCACTTCAGCGACAGCACCGGGGCGCAATGGCGAAGGAAGAAGCGATCCAGATGGAGGGCGAGGTGGTCGAGACCCTGCCCAACACGACCTTTCGCGTGCGCCTGCAGAACGACCACGTCGTGACCGCCCATATCTCCGGGAAGAAGCGAAAGCACTACATCCGGATCCTGACCGGCGACACCGTGACCGTCGAGCTG
>DASSUY010000136.1:0-18928 GCA_035706525.1 Steroidobacteraceae bacterium | reverse complement strand
TCCCGCCTCGTCGCGGTCTCGAACCGGGTCGGGCCGGTGAAGGGCGCCGCGACCGCAGGCGGGCTCGCGGTCGGCCTCGTCGACGCGCTGAACGAGCGGGGCGGCCTCTGGTTCGGCTGGAGCGGCCACACGGCGACGCGCACGCGGCTTCGCACCGAGCGCGCCGACGGCATGACGCTCGCGACGCTCGACCTGCCGGCCCAGGAATTCGACCGCTACTACAACGGCTTCAGCAACAACTGCCTGTGGCCGCTCCTGCATTTCCGCATCGACCTGACTCGCTTCGAGCGCGTCGAGTTCGACGCCTACCGCCGCGTGAACGCCCGCTTCGCGCAGGCGCTCGTCAAGCTGCTGCGGCCCGACGATTGCGTCTGGGTGCACGACTTCCACCTGATCCCGCTCGGCGAGGAGCTGCGCCGCCGGCGCCGCCGGCAGAAGCTCGGCTTCTTCCTGCACACGCCCTTCCCGCCGATGGAGATCCTCGCGACGCTTCCCGTGCAGGGCGCGCTGACCCGAGCCCTGTTCGCCTACGACCTCGTCGGCTTCCAGACCGGGGAAGACGTCGAACGCTTCCGCGACCACGTCGAGCGCGCGCACGGCGGGCGCTCGCGAGGGGACCGGCTCGCCGCCTTCGGGCGCGAGATCCGGGTCGGCGCCTTCCCGATCGGCATCGACGTGGAGCGCTTCCACCGCTTCGCCTTCACCGCCCCCGGCAGCCGCGAGTGCACGCGGATGAAGGAGGTGCTGCGCGGGCGCGACCAGTTCATCGGGGTCGACCGCCTCGACTACAGCAAGGGCCTGCTCCGCCGCATGGACGCTTTCGGCCGCTACCTCGAGCAGCACCCGGAGGCCCACGGCAAGGTCATCCTGCTGCAGGTCGCGCCGCTCAGCCGCGGCAGCATCGAGTCCTACCGCGACTTCCGGCGCGAGCTCGACCGCGAGGCCGCGCGGGTCAACGGGCGGTTCTCCCGCTTCGACTGGACGCCCGTCCACTACCTGAACCGCGCGCTGCCGCGGCGGACGCTCGCCGGGCTCTATCGCGCCAGCCGGGTCGGCGTCGTCACCCCCATGCGGGACGGCATGAACCTGGTCGCCATGGAGTACGTCGCCGCGCAGGACGCTGCCGACCCGGGCGTGCTGCTCCTGTCGCATTTCGCGGGGGCGGCGCGCTACCTGCGCGATGCGCTGCTCGTGAATCCGTATGATGGCGACGAGACCGCGGCCGCCATGCACCGGGCCCGGGACATGGGCCTGCAGGAACGCCGCCGCCGCCACGAGGCGCTGATGAAGACGATGCGCGAGCACGACATCGGGAACTGGCACCGGCGATTCCTCGGGGCGCTCGCGGACACGCAATGATCCTCGTCGGCGACGTCGGCGGCACGCGCACGCGCCTCGCGCTCGCGGCCCGGGCGGGCAGCAGCTGGGAGCTCACCGGCCTCGAAGAGAGCCCGACGACGCCGGACCTGCCCGAGAAGGTCGCCCGCTTCCGGGCGGGCCACCGGATCGAGGCCGCCGCATTCGGCGGCGCGGGCCCCGTCGGCGAGGACGGCCGCATCCCCCTGACGAACGCTGGCTTCACGCTCGATCCCGTCCGGCTCGGCGAGGCGGCGGGCGTTTCACGCGCCGTGCTCGTGAACGACTTCCGCGCGATCGCGGAGGCGATCCCGGTGCTGCCGCGGGACTGCTTCGTCGCCTGTGGCGGCGGGAGGGCGGTCGAGGGCGAGCCCGTCGTCGTGATGGGGCCGGGCACCGGCCTCGGCACCTCCATCGGCGCGCAAGGCCCCGGCGGCTGGCACGGCATCCAGGGCGAGGCGGGGCACACCGACCTCGCGCCCGTCGACGACGAGGAACTGCGCATCTGGCAGCTGCTCCGCCGGGAGCACCGCCTCGTCACCGCGGAAACGGTGCTGTCCGGCCCCGGCCTCGAACGGCTCTACGCCGCCCTGGCGGGCCGCCGGCTGCCCGCGCCCGAGATCGACGCGGCGGCCTGGCGCGGCGAAGCCGAGGCAGTCGCGGCACATACGGTTTTCACGCGCTGGCTCGGGCGGGTCGCCGGAAACCTCGCGCTCGCCGCCGCGGCGCGCGGCGGCGTCTACCTCGCGGGCGGGATCCTGCCGCGCTGGGGCGCGCGCTTCGACGCCGACACGTTCCGCCGCGGCTTCACCGACAAGGCGCCGCCCTACGACGCCTGGCTCGCCGAGGTCCCGAGCTTCGTCGTCATGCATCCGTACCCCGGGCTCATCGGCCTAGCCGTGCTGGCGGGCGGGCGGCGATGAGCGCCACGACGGACACGATCGTCGCGCCGGCGACGCCGCCCGGGCGCGGCGGCATCGGCATCGTGCGCATCTCCGGACCGGAGACGAAGCGCATCGCGACCGCCATCCTGGGCGAGTTGCCGCCGCCCCGGCGCGCCGGCGTCGCCGTGTTCTCGGACAAGGAGGGCGAGACGATCGACGTCGGCCTCGCGCTCTTCTTCCCGGCGCCGCAGTCCTTCACCGGCGAGGACGTGCTCGAGATGCACGGCCATGGAGGCCCGGTGGTGATGGACATGCTCGTCGCGCGCGCCCTCGAGCTGGGCGCGCGCCATGCGCGGCCCGGCGAGTTCTCCGAGCGCGCCTTCCACAACGGCAAGCTCGACCTCGCCCAGGCGGAGGCCATCGCGGACCTGATCGCCGCGGGCTCGGCGGAAGCCGCGCGCGCGGCGATGCGCTCGCTGTTCGGCGCGTTCTCGCGCGAGGTCGAGGCGCTCGCGGCCAAGGTCATGGAGCTTCGCGCCTACGTGGAGGCGGCGATCGACTTCCCGGACGAGGACGCCGAGTTCCTCGCGACGGCGGAGATCCGCGACCGCCTCGCGGAGATCAACGCCCGCTTCGCGACCATCGGCGAGACGCTCCGGCAGGGCCGGGCGCTCCGCGACGGGCTGCACGTGGTGATCGCCGGCCGGCCGAACGCGGGCAAGTCGAGCCTCCTGAACGCGCTCGCGGGCGTCGACGCCGCCATCGTCACCGAAGTGCCCGGGACGACGCGCGACCTCCTGCGCGAGCGCATCCACGTGGACGGCCTGCCGATCCACGTCGTGGACACCGCGGGACTTCGCGACACCGACGACGTGATCGAGATCGAAGGGCTTCGCCGCGCGCGGCTCGAGATGAGCCGCGCGGACCTCGTGCTCTACGTCGTGGACGCGACGCGCGGCTTCGTCGAGGGGGAACTCGCCTCGCTCCCCGCCGGCGCGGCCTCGCTCGTCGTCTGGAACAAGACGGACCTGCCGACGGCGAAGAGGCCGCCGAAGCTCGAGGATCGGCCCGCGATCGCGCTCTCCGCGCTGACCGGCGACGGCATGCCGGCGCTGCGCGAGCAGCTGAAGGCGGCCGCCGGTTACCAGTCGGACGGCGCTGCCTGGTCTGCGCGCCGGCGCCACCTCGACGCGCTGGAAAGGGCGCGGAGCCTCTTCGAGCTCGCGAGCGCGAGGCTTTCCGAGCGCGCCTCCTTCGAGCTGGTCGCGGAGGAGCTGCGCGCGGCGCACGAGGCGCTCGGCGAGATCACCGGGCGGACCTCGAATGACGCGCTGCTGGGCGCGGTGTTCGCGACCTTTTGCATCGGCAAGTAGCCGAACTCCCGGCCTCAGGGCAGCACGACGAAGCCGTATCGCTCGAACACGGCGCGCGCCGGCGCGCTCCGCAGGTACTCCGCGAAACGCATTGCCTCGGCACCCGCCGCGTTCGTGAGCGCCATCGGGTAGGTGATGCGGGGGTGCGAGCCCTCGGGGAAGAGGCCCACGACCCGGACTTTGGGCTCGATCGCGGCATCCGTCGCGTAGACGATGCCGAGCGGCACCTCGCCGCGCGCGACGAAGGCGAGCGCCGTGCGGACGTCCTCGGTGCGGACCAGCCGGTCGGCGACCGACTCCCAGGCACCGAGGCTCGTGAGGGCCGCGCGCGCATAGCGGCCGACCGGCACGTTGTCCGGGTCGCCGGTCGCGAGGCGGCCGTCGCCGAGTGCGGCGGCGAGCGGAAAGCCCGGCGCGATCCTGAGGGCGATCTGGCTGTCGGCGGGCGCGACCAGGGCCAGGCGATTGCCGAGGAAGTCGCGGCGCATACCGGCGCGGATGAGCCTGCGCTGCCCGAGGTAATCCATCCACGCCTCGTCCGCGGAGATGAAGAGCTCGGCGCCGGCGCCCGACTCGATCTGCCGCGCGAGCGTCGAGCTCGCCGCGAACGAGAACCGGATGGGCGCGCCGCCCGCCGCGGCGTAAGCCCGGCCGAGCTCGCCGAGCACGTTCGTGAGCGAGGCCGCGGCGAACACGGTAACCGGTTTCACGGGCGCGTCGGCCGCACCGGCAGCCGCGCACAGGAAGCACAGGATGAGGCGGAACAAGTGCCTGGTCATGGCGATGAGTCTGGCGCCTTGTGGACGCCCATGCTATGGAATCGCGCCATGTGGAAGACCGTCCTCTCGTACGGCCTCGCGCTCGCAGCCGGCACGCTTGCGCTGCAATGGTTCGAGTATCGCTTCTGGGCACGCACGCATGCCATGGAGCTTTACGTGGGCCTGCTCGCGGCGGCCTTCCTCGGGCTCGGTGTCTGGGTGGGTGCGCGGCTCTTTGCCCGGCGCGCGCCGGCGGTGGATTTCGAGCCCAACGAGCGTGCCCGCGAGTCACTCGGCATCACGGACCGCGAGCTCGACGTGCTCCGCCTGCTGGCGGCAGGCCGCTCCAACAAGGAAATCGCCCGGCAACTCGAGGTGTCCCCGAACACCGTGAAGACCCATGTCGCGCGGCTGTTCGGGAAGCTGGGGGCGGGGCGACGCACCGCCGCCGTCCGGTCGGCGCGGGAACTCGGGCTCATTCCCTAGCCGCCGCGTAAAATCGGGTGAAAAGCTGCCGAATCACCCGTTCGGGCGATTGCCCCGCGCGGGCTCCGGCGATCCGATGGGCACATTGCACCCAGGGAGAACCCCCATGCTTCGCCTGATCCTCGCCTTTGGGCTCGCCGCCGGCATCATCGCCATCCTGCCCATGAGCTACATGGTTGCGGGCAGCAGCGAGCCCGCCGCCCATTCGATGGTCGCGGGTTATGCCGTCATGCTGCTCGCGCTCAGCCTCGTCTTCGTCGGCGTCAAGCGCCACCGGGACCGGATGCTGGGCGGGACGATCCGCTTCATGCCGGCGCTCGGCGTCGGGCTCGCGATCAGCGCGGTCGCGGGCGTCGTCTACGCGATCGGCTGGGAGATCACGCTCGCGGTCACCGACTACGCGTTCGTCGACGACTACGCCGCGGCCGCGATCGAGGCGGAGCGGGCGAGCGGCGCCTCGGAGGCCGAGATCGCGAAGCTCGCGGCGGACATGGACGCGTTCAAGGTGCAGTACATGAACCCCGCGTTCCGGCTGCCGATGACCTTCGTCGAGATCTTCCCCGTCGGCATCCTCGTCTCGCTGGTCTCGGCGGCGCTTTTGCGCAACAGCCGCTTCATGCCCGCGCGTCCGGCGCCGGCCTGAGCATCCGGAACCGGGTCACAAAACGGCGCGCGAAACCCCGATCCGGCGGGGTTTGGCGCGATCGTGACCGAAACGTCACCGCGGCCCGACTGACGGCCTAACCACCCGTCCCTAGCATGGCTCCCGACCCTGAAACACAACAGGACTGGGAGGTCCGGATCCACATGGGCACCAATCACACGCTGCGCGCCGCCGTTCTGGCGGCTCTTGCGATGCCGCTGGCCGCGCAGGCACAGGACGCGACGACCGAGGAGCTCCTGAAGCGCCTCGACGAGCAGGAACAGAAGATCCTGGTGCTCGAGCGCAAGCTCGAGATCGGCGACGAGGCCGCCGCTTCGGCCAAGTCCTCGAACGCCGTGGTCAGCGCGGGCCCGAAGGGCTTCTCGCTCCGCTCCGCGGACGGCAAGAACCAGCTGAAGCTGCGCGGCACGCTGCACCTCGACTACCGGAACGTGTCGGGCACGCCCCCGGGCACGACGGTGGACACCTTCGTGGCTAGCCGCGTGCGACCGACGATCGAAGGCACGGTCGCGGGCATCTTCGACTTCCGCTTCATGCCGGACTTCGGCCAGGGCCGCACGGTGATCCAGGACGCCTGGGTCAACGCCAAGTTCACCCCCGGCGCGAACCTCATGCTCGGCAAGTACAAGTCGCCGCTCGGCCTCGAGCGCCTGCAGTCGGCGAACGACATGCGCTGGGTGCAGCGCGCGTTCCCGACCGCGCTCGTCCCGAACCGCGACATCGGCCTGCAGCTCGCGGGCGACTTCGCGGGCGGCCGGTTCTCCTACCAGGCCGCGTACATGCACGGTTCGAACGACGGCTCGAGCAGCGAGGCCTTCACGGACGTCGACATCAACGACGACAAGGAGTACGTGCTGCGCCTCTTCACCCATCCGTTCGCGGAGAGCGAGAGCTTCGCGCTCCGGGGCCTCGGCTTCGGCATCGCGGGCTCCTACACCGACCAGGTCGGCACGGCCACCCAGCCGCTGCTGCCGGCCTTCCGCTCGCCGGGCCAGGCGACCTTCTTCCGCTACCGCGCCGCCGGCGCGACGGCGGGCACGATCGCCGACGGCGAGCGCATCCGCATCGCCCCTCAGGCCTACTACTATGTGGGCGCGTTCGGCGCCATGGCGGAGTACACCGAGTCGCAGCAGGACGTCTCGCGCGTCGTCGCGACCGGCACGCGCCGCGGCACGGTGGACAGCGATGCCTGGCAGTTCGCGGTTTCGTATTTCCTGACGGGCGAGGAGGCGTCGTTCAAGGGCTTCCAGCCGAAGACGCGCTTCTCGCCGAGCGAGGGCACCTGGGGTGCGTTCGAGATCAAGGCCCGCGTGCAGGAGATCAACGTGAGCGACGACGCCTTCGCGGGCGGCGCGGACTCCTTCGCGGATCCGCTGGCCGCCGCGCGCAGCGCGCAGTCGTACGGCATCGGCCTCAACTGGTACCTGAACGAGAACCTGAAGTGGGTGTTCGACGTCGAGCGCACGAGCTTCGAGGGCGGGGCCCTCACCGGCGACCGCCCGGACGAGGACTCGTACCAGCTTCGCCTCGCCGTGGCATTCTGAACAGGAGGAAAGGAATCATGAAGAAATCTGCATGGAGCCGGATACTCGGGGTCGCCGCGGGCGTATTCGCCTTCGCGGCGGCGGCCGGGGCCGCCGGGACGACGCTGCTCAACGTGTCGTATGACCCGACGCGCGAGCTGTACGCGGACTACAACAAGGCGTTCGAGGGCTACTGGAAGAAGAAGACGGGTCAGGACGTCACGATCCGCCAGTCCCACGGTGGCTCGGGCAAGCAGGCGCGCACCGTGATCGACGGCCTGCAGGCCGACGTCGTGACGCTGGCGCTCGCCTACGACATCGACGCGCTGGTGAAGCAGGGCAAGCTCCTGCCGGCGAACTGGCAGTCGCGCCTGCCGCACAACAGCTCGCCCTACACCTCGACGATCGTGTTCCTGGTGCGCAAGGGCAACCCCAAGAAGATCAAGGACTGGGGTGACCTCGTGCGTCCGGGCGTGTCCGTGATCACGCCGAACCCGAAGACCTCGGGCGGCGCGCGCTGGAACCATCTCGCGGCCTATGGCTGGGCGCTGCGCCAGCCGGGCGCGACAGAGCAGTCGGCCGAGGAGTACCTGAAGAAGCTGTACGCGAACGTCCCCGTGCTGGACACGGGCGCCCGCGGCTCGACGACGACCTTCGTCCAGCGCGGCATCGGCGACGTGTTCCTGTCCTGGGAGAACGAAGCCCACCTCGCGATCAACGAGCTGGGCGCCGGCAAGTTCGAGATCGTGTTCCCCTCGCTCAGCATCCTCGCCGAGCCGCCGGTCACGATGGTCGATCGCGTGACGCTCCGTCGCAAGACCACGGACCTCGCGCGCGCCTACCTCGAGTACCTGTACTCGCCGGAGGCCCAGGAGATCATCGCCAAGCACTACTACCGTCCGCGGGACGAGGCCGTGCTGAAGAAGCATGCGGCGAATTTCCCGGAGGTCAAGATGCTGACGATCCAGGACTTCGGCGGCTGGGCGGCCGCGCAGAAGAAGCACTTCGACGACGGCGGCCTCTTCGACAAGATCTACCTGAAGAAGTAAAGCAACAAAAGGGGACGCTCACCTTTTCCGGACTTGAAGGGCCGCGCAGGAAGCGCGGCCCTCTTTTTTAGGGCGCGGTCTGGAGGTCCGGAAAAGGTGAGCGTCCCCTTTTGTCCTTCAGATCTTCAGTCGGTAGCCGACGCCGGACTCGGTGTGCAGGAGGTCCGCCCCGCCCGGATCCCGCTCCAGCTTCTGCCGGAGCCGGTGGACGAGCTGCTTGAGGAGCTGGCGGTCGCCGCTCCCGCGATGGCCCCAGACGTGCGCGAGCAGCCGCTCGGCCGACACCACGTGCCCCGCCTGGGCGACGAGGATCTGCAACAGCCGCGTCTCCAGCCGCGTGAGCCGGACGGGCGGGCCGCCGTCGATCGAGATCGCGTGTGCCTCGAGGTCGAGCGAGACGCGCCCGGCCTCGACCGTGTCGCCCGCCTCGATGCCGGCGCGGCGCAAGAGCGCCTTCACGCGCGCGAGGAGCGTCCGCGGGCTGAACGGCTTCGTCAGGTAGTCGTCCGCCCCCAGCTCGAGCGCGCGCACGAGGTCCTCCTCGTCGCCCCGCGCCGTCAGCATCATGATCGGCACGGCCGAGCGCGCGCGGATCGACTTGCAGACGTCGAAGCCGCTGCCGGAGGGCAGGTTGATGTCGAGGATCACGAGGTTCGGCACCTCGGCGTCGAACATGGCGAGCGCCTCGGCCGTGTCCGCGGCCTTCACGACGGAGTAGCCGGCGTTCGTCAGCGCGAACGCGACCAGCGCGAGCAGGTCCGGATCGTCGTCGACGACGAGCAGCTTCATGCGGGCTTCCCCGGCAGCGTCACGGTGAACCGGGTGTGGTTCGCCGCCGTCCGCTCGGCCCGCACGTTACCGCCGTGGCGCTGGACGATCGACTTGACGATCCAGAGCCCGAGCCCCAGGCCCTTCGGGTCCGGCTCCTGGTCCGCGGCGCGGTAGAAGCGCTCGAAGATCGACGGGCCTTCCAGCTCCGGCGCGCCCGGGCCGGTATCTTCCACCCAGAGCTCGATGCCGTCGCCGTGCCGCGCGGCGCCGACGGTGATCTCGCTGCCCTCGGGCGCGTACTTGTTCGCGTTCGCGAGCAGGTTCGTGACCACCTGCGTGAGCCGCGGACCGTCGCCGGTGATCGTCGGCAGGTCGGCCGGCAGCGCGATGCGAAGCGTCTGCTGCCGCTGGACGAGGAGGCCGGCCACCAGGTCCTGTGCGTCCTCGACCACCTGCGCCATCGCGACCGGGTGGCGGCGGATGCCGAGCTGGCCCGACTCGATGCGGACGCTCTCCAGCAGGTTGTCGATCAGCCGCGTGAGGCGGAGCGTCCCCCGCTGCAGCGACTCGAGCAGCTCGCCGAGCCGCTCGCGCGGCATGGTGTCGAGCCCGTCGAGCATCAGCTCCACCGAGGCGAGCTGCGCGGAGAGGGGCGTGCGGAACTCGTGCGAGATGTTCGCGAGCACGGAGTCGCGCGCGCGGCGCACGGCCTCGAGCTCGGTCTCGTCGCGCATGACCTGCACCTGAAGGCCTGCCGTCGGCGCGGCGCTCGTGACGACGACCGTGCGGGGCACGCCGCCCGCCTGCAGGTGGTGCGTCACCTCGGCCTTGCCCTCGTCGCGCGCCGCGTAGATGGGGCACATGAAGTCGCAGGGCCGGCGGCCGTCGACGTCGCGCGGCTTCAGCACGTCGCCGCAGAACTTGCCGATCAGCTCGCTCGCGGGCGCGCCCAGCATCCGCGCGGCCTGCGGATTCAGGTAGCGGATGCGCCGCTCGAAGTCGACCGCGTACACGCCCTCGACGATGCCGTCGAGCACGGCCTGGGCTTCCGCCTCGCGCTGGCGCAGCGTCGCCGTGAGGTCCATGAGGTTCCGGCGCATGTCCTCCATCGTGCGCGCGAGCGCCTCGACCTCCTGCGTGCCCTGCGCCGGGATCGAGGAGGAGAAGTCGCCCTGTCCGAGCCGCTCGGCGGAGGTCGCGAGCGCCTGCAGCGGCGTGCCGATGCGCCGCGCCAGGAGGAGCGAGGCGATGAGCGCCGCGCCCGCGAGCAGGAGCGTGATCACGACGAGGCGCCGGACGAAGCTGCCGACGGCGCCCGCCGCCTGCTCCGCGGGCAGCCGCGCCTCGATCAGGAGCACCGCCTCGCCGGTCGAGGCGAAGACGGGAAGGCTGGCCGCGAAGCCGCCCTTCGCCGGGATCGGCGCGACGGCGATGTCGCCCGCCGCGAGCGCGATCGAGTGCACGTCGCGATACGCCGGATCCACGGACTCGAGCCAGGCAGTGACCGGCAGGAGGCGGATCTCCACGCCCGCCTCGCTCGACAGTTCGGCCGCGAGCTTCTCGTCGAGGCGGCGCGTGGCGAGCACGTGGGTCCCGGGCAGCCCCGCGACTTCCACGAGCGCGCCCATCGGCCCCCGCTCGCGGCTCGCGATCATGAAGCTCTCGCCCTGCTCGCGGGACGCAGTGCTCGCCACGTCCCAGGCGAGGGTCTCGCCGGAGGAGGCGACCGGGACCGTATCGCGGTAGACGGTGCAGCCGTCGAGGCGCGCCGTGTCGCAGAAGCGCTTCAGGAAGAGCTGCAGCTGCAGCGCGTCCCCGGCGCCGGTCAGGCGCAGCAGCGTCGGCCGCGAGGCCAGGAGCCGCGCGGCGGTCGCGGTGTCCTCCGCCACCCGCCGGATGTCGTAGCGCGCGGCGAGCGCGGCGCCGCGCACGCGCGTCAGCGCCTGCTCGGAGGCCTGCTCGCGCAGGAGCCCGACGGCCGTCAGCGCGATCACGACGATCGAGAAGAGGACGAGGCCCGCGATCGTGAAGAGGAGGAGCCGCTCGAGGGAGCGCGGCCGCGCGGCGAGGCTCGCGAACCCGGCGCGGCACTGCCTGCCGAGTCGCAGCGCCGCCGCCCGAAGATCCCTCAGCACAGGGTGCAAGCTCAGTGACCTCCCGGGCCCGAGCGCCATTCCACCAGCGTCTTGGCGATCAGCGTCAGGATCGCCAGCATCGCGAGGACCGAGGCGACCGCGAAGGCCGCCACGAAATTGTACTCGTTGTAGAGGATCTCGACCTGCAGCGGCATGGTGTTCGTGCTGCCGCGGATGTGGCCGGAGACGACCGACACCGCGCCGAACTCGCCCATGACGCGCGCGTTGCAGAGGATCACGCCGTACAGGAGGCCCCACTTGATCTTGGGCAGCGTGATGCGGATGAACGTCGTCCAGGGCCGCGCGCCCAGCGAGAGCGCCGCGACCTCCTCGTCGCTGCCCTGCTGCTGCATCAGCGGAATCAGCTCGCGCGCGACGTAGGGGAAGGAGATGAAGATCGTCGCGAGGACGATGCCGGGCACCGCGAACACGATCGGAAGCTCGTGGTCGAGCAGCCACTCGCCGAACCAGCCCTGGGCGCCGAACAGGAACACGAGCACGAGGCCCGCGATAACCGGAGACACGGCGAACGGCAGGTCGATCAGCGTGACGAGCAGGCTCTTGCCGCGGAACTCGAAGCGCGCGATCGCCCAGGCGGCGCAGATGCCGAAGATCGTGTTGACCGGGACGACGATCGCCGCGGTCAGGAGCGTCAGCTTGATCGAGGAGATCGTGTCCGGGTCGGCGAGGCTCTCCGCCCAGGCGGCGAGGCCCTTCGCGAGCGCCTGCACGAGGACCGCGCCCAGCGGCGCCATCAGCAGGAGCCCGAGGAAGCCGAACGAGATCGCGAGCAGGATCGTGCGCGTCAGCTTCGCGCCGCGCGTCATCGGCCGCGCTTCCGTGCCGACGCTGGCCCCGGCGGCCATCAGCGCGCCACCCCGACGCCCATCCGCCGCTGGCCCCACTGCTGGACCAGGTTGATGGCGAACAGCATCACGAAGGACATCGCGAGCATGAAGAACCCGAGGGCGGCGGCGCCGTCGTAGTCGTACTGCTCGAGCTTGATGACGATGAGGAGCGGCGTGATCTCGGTCTTGAGCGGCAGGTTGCCGGAGATGAAGACCACCGAACCGTACTCGCCGATCCCGCGGGCGAATGCGAGCGTGAACCCGGTCGCGAGCGCCGGCAGGATCGTCGGCAGGATGATGCGGCGGAAGACGTGGAAGCCGCCGGCACCCAGCGACTCCGCCGCGTCCTCGAGGTCCTTGCGCGCGTCGATCAGCGCCGGCTGCACGGAGCGCACCACGAACGGCAGGCCGATCAGGACGAGGGCGACGACGACGCCGAGCCAGGTGTAGGCGACCTGGATGCCGAGCGCGGCCAGCTTCGTGCCGAGCCAGCCGTTCGGCGAGAACACGGTCGCGAGCGCGATGCCCGAGACCGCGGTCGGGAGCGCGAACGGCAGGTCGATCATCACGTCGAGCAGGCGCCGTCCCGGGAAGTCGTAGCGCACCAGCGACCAGGCGACGATGAAGCCGAACACCGCGTTGATCGCGGCCGCGAGCGCCGCGGCGCCGAAGGAGAGGCGATACGAGGCGACCGCCCGCTCGTCGAGCAGGAGGTCGATGAGCTGCGAGGGCGGGATGCCGAGCGCGCGGATCACCATGGCCGCGAGCGGCAGCAGGATGATCGACGAGAGGAAGAACGTCGTGAAGCCGAAGGTGAGCCCGAAGCCCGGCAGCACGCTCGGCGACTTGATGCGCGCGGCAGCCATGCTCAGGCCCCGGCCGCGCGGACGATCAGCACCGGGCGCGCCTTCGGGCCCTCGAGCAGCGTCTTGATGCGCGCGCTCTCGGCCTCGTCCAGCGTGTCGATGCCGATGACCAGCATGGAGCTCGGCTCCACCGACAACTCGCGCTCGAGCTCGGCGTCCGCGTCCCCGAACCGGAGCTCGGTGCGAAGGTCGAGGCCGTGCTCCGACTGCGCGGTCGAGCGTGCGTTCAGGAGGAGCCTGAGGCGCGATGCCCGCTCACGCTCCGGGGTGGCGGCGTCGTGGATCGCGAGCAGCACGGACTCCGCCGGGATGTGGCGCAGGAGGCTGGCCGCGACGCCGAGCGCGCCGACGCCGGCCTCGGCGCCCGGCAGCACGACGATGCGCGTCGGCAGCGACGCGCCCACCGGCAGCACGAGCACCTGCGAGGCGCCGTGCGCGAGGTTCCAGAGCGCGGTCGCGCTCGAGCCGGGGCCGGCAGCCAGCACCGGCATGCCGGGCGGGGCGCTCGCCGTCCGCGTCGTGCGGGTCGTGATGCGCGTCTGCATGCGCGCCGCCAGCGTCGAGAGGAAGGGCGTGTCGCGGAGCGCATCCGCGGCCGGCTGCTCGCGCGCGATGACCGTGAAGCTCGTGATGGGCGTCGGCAGGCTGTGGATGCGCCGCGCGCTGACCGTGACCTGCTGGCCGACCGACAGCGGGTTCTCGCGCTGGTCGGGGAAGCTGCGCGAGGCGTCGAGCAGCCAGCTGCGCCCGTCCGTGCCCTCGCGGTCGGGGGTCGCGGGCACCGTGCCGTCCATCGACATGCGCACGCGCAGCCGCTCGGTCGCGCCCGCGAACTGGACGTCCTGCACGACGCCCGTGCCGACGAGGGTGAGCCCTGGCGCCGGCGGCCCCACGGTCAGCTCGATCTCCTCCGGGCGGATCACGGCGACGATCTCGCGCGGCGTGACGGCCTCGGCGCCCGGGCGGTCGAAGCGCAGGCTGCTGCCGCGCCGGTAGCCGAGCAGGAGGTTGGCGGCGCCGAGGAAGGTCGCGACGAAGCGCGTGCGCGGGCTCGCGTAGAGGTCGTCCGGCGCGCCGACCTCGAGCAGGCGCCCCTGGTGCATGACGCCGATGCGGTCCGCCATCGCGAAGGCCTCGTCCTGGTCGTGCGTGACGAGGATGGTCGTGACCCCGAGCTCCTGCTGGATCACGCGGATCGTGCGGCGGAGCTCCTCGCGGATCTTGGCGTCCAGCGCGCCGAAGGGCTCGTCGAGCAGCAGCACGTCCGGCCGGTGCGCGAGCGCGCGCGCGACGGCCACGCGCTGCTGCTGGCCGCCCGAGAGCTGGGCCGGCAGCCGGTCGTCCATGCCCTCGAGGGCGACGAGCTTCAGGAGCTCCGTCCGCCGCGCGAGGCGGTCGGCGCGCTTCATGCGCCGGACGCGCAGCGCGAACTCGACGTTGTCCGCGACGCTCATGTGCTTGAAGAGCGCGTAGTGCTGGAAGACGAAGCCGACGCCGCGCTCGCGCGCGGAGACGCCGGTCACGTCGCGGCCGTGCAGGGACACCCGACCGTGGTCGATCTCGACGAGGCCGGCGATCGCCCGCAGCAGGGTGCTCTTGCCGCTGCCGGAGGGGCCGAGCAGCACGAGGAACTCGCCCTGCGGGATCTCGAGGGAGACGTCGTTGACGACCGGATGCGATTGATACCGCTTCGTGACCTGGTCGAGCGTGATGGACATGCGACAGAACCTGCGGATCCGGTGGGGTCAGGCGCCAAAGGGTAGTGCGCCGGCGGTCTGGAGTCAGTCGCACCCCGGTAACAAGTCGGTAACGGCGCCCGTTTTGTGACGGGGCGCCGGGTCCGGCGGCGGGCTACTTGACGGTGTAGCCCCGCGACTCGAGGCAGGCCGACAGGCCGCGCTTGAAGGTGTCCGCCTGGGAGGCCGACGTCGCCTGGGCGTCGGCCTTGGCCTGCTCTTCGGCCTTCGCCTTCTCCTCGCGGCGCGCCTTGCGCGTACGGTGCCCGCCCGCGAGGACCCCCGCGGTCGCGCCGATCGCGGCGCCCTTGCCGGCGTCGTTGTCGGCGACCTCGCCGATGACGGCGCCCGCGGCCGCGCCGCGCACGGCGCCCTTCGCGCGCTCGCCGCTCGGGCCTTTCGACTCCGGCTCGGCGGCCGCGACCTCCACCTTCGGCGGGTTCTTCGGGTCGTAGCCGGTCTGGGCTTTCGCCCAGTCGTAGCACTGCGTTTCGTCGGTCGCCTGCTGCGCGGCGGGCTGGCCTTTCGCGGGATAGGCGATGACGCCGACGGAGGCGGCGGGCGAGGCGCCCTGCGCGCCCGCGGCCAGCGCGGCGATCGCCAGCAGGAAGGTCGCGGATGCGCGGGGCGAACGGCGTGCGGGAGGCATGGCGGAGTTCCCCTGGGTCGGTGCCACAAGGCGGCGCGAACGATCCTACGCCGGTTGCGGGGGGCCGTGACCCGCCCGAAGATGCAGGTCGACCCCGGAGGACGGCACATGGCGATGCGGACGGCGGTTTCGGTTCTCGCGCTCCTCGGTATCGCGGCCGCAGGCCCCACGGGGGCCGACCCCGCGGCGGCGAAGGCGGCGGCGGAGCGCCACCTCGCCGGCCGCGAGGAGGCGATCGTGGCAGAGCTGCGGGGCCTGCTCGCGCTCCCGAACGTCGCGACGAACGAGGCCGACATCCGCGGCAATGCCGCGCGCCTCGTGAAGCTCCTGGAGCAGCGCGGCATCGCCGCCCGGATGCTGGAGACGCCCGGCGCGCCGGTCGCGGTCTTCGGCGAGCGCAAGGTGAAGGGCGCGAAGCGGACGCTCCTTTTCTACGCGCACTTCGACGGCCAGCCGGTCGGGCCCGGAGCGGCCTGGAAGAGCCGGCCCTTCGAGCCCGTGCTGCGCGACGGCAGGTGGGAGGACGGCGGCAAGGTCGTTCCCTGGGCCGAGGCGAGCTTCCCGCTCCCGGACGAGGCGCGCATCTACGCGCGCTCGGCGAGCGACGACAAGGGCCCGATCGTCGCGCTGCTCGCAGCCGTCGACGCGCTGGACGCCGCGAAGATCCCGCTCTCGGCGAACCTCAAGGTCTTCCTCGAGGGCGAGGAGGAGGCGGGCTCGCCGCACCTCGCGGCGACGCTCGCGGCGCATCGCGAGGCGCTCGCCTCCGACCTCTGGCTGTTCGGCGACGGGCCGATCGATCCGCGCGGGCTTCCGCGCATCGTGCTGGGCGCGCGCGGCGTGATGGCCTTCCGCCTCACGACCTACGGTCCCGCGGCCAGCCTGCACTCGGGCCACTACGGGAACGTGGCGCCGAACCCGGGCGCGCGGCTCGCATCGCTCATCGCCTCGATGCGGAAGGACGACGGCAGCATCGCCATCGAGGACCTGGATGCGCCGCCGCCGTCCGAGGCCGCGCTCAAGCTCGCGCGCACGGCCTTCGACACGGCGGGCATGCTCGCTTCGGCCGGCGTCGGCGCGAGCGAGAGCGGCCTCGACTACGGCGCCTCCATCCTCCGGCCCGCGCTCAACGTCACGCAGCTGCTCTACGGCGGCGCGGGCGCGCAGCGCAACGCCATCGACGCCGAGGCGGCGGCGGGCTTTGACCTCCGCCTCGTGCCGGGCATGCGGGTGGATGCGGCGAAGGCCGCGATCGCGGCGCACGTCCGGAAGCAGGGCTACGTCCTCCTCGATGCGCCGCCGACGGCGGAGCAGCGCCGCGCGAACCCGAAGCTCGCGCGGCTCGAGTGGGACGGCGAGGGCTACCCGGCCGCCGTCTCCTCGCCGGAGGACTTGGGCGTCGCGCGCGCGATCGAGGTGGCGCGGGAAGCGACGGGCGGCGCCGTCAGGATCGCGCCGCTGCTCGGCGGGAGCCTGCCCATCGCGCCGATCGGCGAGGTGCTGAAGACCCCCTTCGTCATCGTGCCGATCGTGAATGCGGACAACAGCCAGCACGCGCCGAACGAGAACCTGCGCATGAAGGAATTCCGCGCAGGGATCGCGTTCTACGCGGCGCTGCTCGCGGAGGCGGGAAAGGGCTGGTGAACGCCGCTAGCCCGAGGCGACCGGCGCGCCGGCCCGCCGCTGGCGCTGCCGCATCCAGAGGTAGATCGGCACGCCCGCGAAGGCGAGCGCGAGCGCCCAGAGGAAGGGCTCCCAGCCGACGCCCTTGAAGGCGAAGGCGGCGAAGGCGATGCCGCCCGCCCCGGCGAACCAGAGCCCGGGTCGCAGCCCCGCCGAGTCCTTCTTGAGGAGCGCGAACAGCGCGAACGAGCAGCACACGTAGAGCGGCAGGTTGGCGGCGGACACGATCAGCGAAAGCTTCGTGAACGCGCCGACGAGGGTCGCGCTGTAGTTCATGAGGCCGAGCGCGGTCGCGAGCACGCCGGTCAGGATCAGCGACGCCCAGGGCGCCCCGTATCGGTTGCTCTCGCCGAGGACCGCGGGCAGGAGCTTGTGCGAGGCGAGCGTGCGCGTCAGCTCGCCCGAGAGCAGCGTCCAGCCGTTCAGGCAGCCGAGCCCGCTGATCACGACGAAGAGCGAGAGCCAGCGGCCGTTGCCGGCGCCCAGCAGGTGGTCGGCGATCGTCACGAAGGGCGCGTCCGAGGCGGCGAGCGTCGCCTGCGGCACGACGAGGAGGCCGATCGCGACGATCGCGACGTAGAGCCCCGCGACCATGAGCGTGCCGATCAGCGTCGCGCGGGGGATCGTGCGCTCCGGATCCTTCACGCGGCCCGCCGCGACCGCTGCGGACTCGAAGCCGAGCATCGCGTAGAGCGCGATGGCCGCCGCCGCCATGGAATCGTGCCCCGTGATCGGGTTGACCGGCAGGTTCGGCGTGTATTCCCCGGGGTTCGAGAGGATCGAGAACGCGCCGACGACCATCACGAGCAGCAGCGGCACGATCTTCAGCAGGGAAGTCGCGACCTGCACGCGGCCGCCGCTCTTGATGCCGAGCAGGTTCACGCCGACGAAGATCCACATGAAGGAGACCGCGAGCGCGGCCGGCGGGATGGCCGCGGCCGACGGGAAGACGCTGATGAAGTAGCCGACCACGCTGATCGAGAGGACGGCGTTCGTGACCCAGACCGAGATCCAGTAGCACCAGAGCGCCGGGAAGGCGATGACCTCGCCGAGCGTCGAGCGCACGTAGCCGAAGGGGCCGTCCGCCTGGGGAAGCTTGCGCGCAAGCGCCGCGAAGGTGAGCGCGAGGCAGACGCAGCCGAAGATGACGGCGGCCCAGCCGGTCAGGGCGTTGAGCCCGAACGGCGCGAGCGCCGCGGGCTGCATGAAGATGCCCATGCCGATGGTGTTGCCGACGACGAGCGCCGTGGCCATGCCGAGTCCCAGCTGACGGTCGTTCATCGCAAAGCCTCCGGGCGGTAGAGCTCGCCCTCCTTGATGACGGCGGCGACGTGCTCCAGCCGCCGGATGTCCTCGAGCGGGTCGCCGTCGACCGCGATCATGTCGCCGAACTTGCCGGGCGACACCGAGCCGAGTTCCTGGGTGCGCCCGAGCGAGGCCGCGGCCGAGATCGTCGCGGCGCGGATCGCGTCCAACGGCGTCATGCCGTACTTGACCATGTAGGCGAACTGCCGGGCGTTGTCGCCGTGCGGGTAGACGCCGGCGTCCGTGCCGAAGCCGATGCGGACCCCCGCCTTCACGGCCTTCGCGAAATTCTGGCGCTGCAGGTCGGTCGTCTCGCGGTTCTTGCGGAGGATCTCATCCGGCCAGCCGTCGCGGGTCCCGATCTCCTCGATGTAGTCGCCGTTGTAGACGTCCGAGACGAGCCAGGTGCCGTGCTGCAGCATCAGCTGGATGCCCTCGTCGTCGAGGAAGGAGCCGTGCTCGATCGTGCGCACGCCCGCGCGCACCGCGTTCTTGATGCCCTCGGCGCCGTGCGCGTGCGCGGCGACGAAGGTCCCGGCCCGCGAGGCCTCCTCGACGGACGCGCGGATCTCCTCTTCCGTGAACTCGGGCTTGGCCGGGATCGTGCCGGATGTGAGGACAGCGCCGGTCGCGATCACCTTGATGAAGTCCGCGCCGCCCGCGAGGATCTCCTTCGCGCGCTGGCGGACCTCGTCGGCGTTGCTCGCGACGCCGCGGCGCATCTCCTCCGGGACCTTCAGCGCGTCGGGGAGCCCGACGACCTCGCCGCCGCCGCCGGGTGCCGTGAGGTAGGCGCCCGCGACGAACATCCGGGGCCCGGCGACCTGCCCGGCGTTGATGGC
>DASSUY010000135.1:0-4014 GCA_035706525.1 Steroidobacteraceae bacterium | reverse complement strand
CGCGGGCGCCGCGCCGTCGATCCGCGCCTCGCCCCCGTCCAGGAGCGAGCCGCCCGGCTCCGCCTGCTCGTCGCAGAGGATCACGCGCGCGCCGGACTCCGCGGCGGCGAGCGCCGCCGCGAGCCCCGCCGGGCCCGCGCCCACGACCAGCACGTCGCAGTGCGCGAAGCGCTGCGCGTAGCGGTCCGGGTCCGCCAGCGCCGGCGCGCGGCCGAGCCCCGCCGCGCGGCGGATCAGCGGTTCGTAGAGCGCGTGCCAGGCGGAGCGTGGCCACTTGAAGGTCTTGTAGTAGAAGCCCGACGGGAAGAGCGGCGAGAGGAAGTCCGAGACGCGCCCGACGTCGAAGGCGAGGCTCGGCCAGCGGTTCTGCGACTCGGCGACGAGGCCCTCGTACAGCTCGACCTGGGTCGCGCGCAGGTTCGGCGTCACGCGCGCCTCGTCGCGGCGCACCGTCACGAGCGCATTCGGCTCTTCCGCGCCGGCCGAGAGGATGCCACGCGGGCGGTGGTACTTGAACGAGCGGCCGACGAGGTGCGCGCCGTTCGCGAGCAGCGCCGAGGCCAGGGTGTCGCCTGCGAGGCCCTCGTAGGCGACGCCGTCGAAGTGGAAGCGGATCGGGCGCGAGCGGTCGACGCGGCCGCCCGCCGGCGTGCGCAGCGCGCTCACGGCGGGTCCTCCCCCACCGCGTAGGTCGCGCCGAACCGGTCGTTCGTCGTGTCGCGGATCGCGTTGAAGAAGCGCCCGCAGCCGCGCACGTGCCGCCAGCGCTCCGCGTGCAGCCCGCGCGGGTTCCTGCGGAAGTAGAGGTACGCTGCCCAGTCCTCGTCGGAGAGCGCGGCCGGGTCCGCGGGCCGGACGAGGTGGGCCTCGCCGCCGTAGGCGAACTCGACCTCGGGGCGCTCGCCGCAGTACGGGCAGGCGATCAGCAGCATGCGCGCCTCAGTGCGCGACGGCCGCGGCGGCCGCCTCGTCGATCAGGTGGCCGTCCCGGAAGCGCGAGAGCGAGAACGGCGCGGCGATGGGGTGCGGCTCGTCGTGGGCGATCGTGTGCGCGAAGACCTGGGCCGAGCCGGGCGTCGCCTTGAATCCGCCGGTGCCCCAGCCGCAGTTCACGTAGAGCCCCGGCACCGGCGTCCTGCCGATGATGGGCGAGCGGTCCGGCGTCACGTCGACGATGCCGCCCCAGTTCCGGAGCATCCGCAACCGGCGGAACTGCGGGAACAGCTCGCAGATCGCCTCCAGCGTGTGCATGTTGACGTGCAGCGCGCCGCGCTGCGTGTACGAGGTGTAGGCGTCCGTGCCCGCGCCGATCACGAGCTCGCCCTTGTCCGACTGGCTGACGTAGGCGTGGATCGCGTTCGACATCACGACGCAGGGGAACACGGGCTTGACCGGCTCCGAGACGAGAGCCTGCAGCGGGTAGCTCTCGAGCGGCAGGCGCACGCCCGCGAGCCCGAGCACGACGCTGGAGTTGCCGGCCGCGACGACGCCGACGCGACGGGCCCGCAGGATCCCCCGGCTCGTCTCCAGCGCCTCGACCGCGCCCTGCGCGTCGCGGCGGATGCCGGTGACCTCGCAGTTCTCGAGGATGTCGACGCCGAGCGCGTCCGCGGCGCGCGCATAGCCCCAGGCCACCGCGTCGTGCCGCGCCGTGCCCCCGCGCCGCTGCAGCGAGGCGCCGACGACCGGGTACCGGACGTGGCCGCCGATCTCGAGCGGCGGGCAGTACGCCTTCGCCTCCTCCGGCGTCAGCCATTCGTTGTCGACGCCGTTCGCGCGGTTCGCGTGCACGTGGCGCTTCAGCACCTGCACGTCGTGCACGGAGTGCGCGAGCATCATCACGCCGCGCGGCGAGTACATCACGTTGTAGTCGAGGACCTGCGAGAGGTCCCGCCAGAGCTTCAGCGCGTGGTCGTAGAGCGCGATGCTCTCGTCGAAGAGGTAGTTGGAGCGGATGATCGTCGTGTTGCGGCCGGTGTTGCCGCCGCCGATCCAGCCCTTCTCGACGACGGCGACGTTCGTGAGGCCGTGCTCCGCGGCGAGGTAGTAGGCCGTGCCGAGCCCGTGGCCGCCGCCGCCGACGATCACGACGTCGTATTCGGCCTTCGGCTCCGGCTTGCGCCACTGCTCCCGCCAGCCGCGGTGGCCGCCGAGGCTGCGCCAGAGGAGCGAGAGCGCGGAAAAGCGTTGCCTGCTCAGGCGCGGAGGTCCTCGTTACCGGGGTCGTACGGCGAGTCGACGAGCACGGTCGCGTCCTTGCGCTCGCCGAGGATCTCGATCGCGATGCGCGTGCCGACTTCGGCGAACTCGGGCTTCACGTAGCCGATCGCGAGGCTTTTGCCGAGCACGTGCCCGTAGGCGCCCGAGGTTGCGCGGCCGATCATGCGGCCCTTGCCGTCGAAGAGCGGCTCGTTGCCGAGCGGGTCGGCGTCCGTCACGCCGTGCACCTCGAGCGTGACGAAGCGGTTAGGCACGCCCTTCGCGAGCTGGGCCTCGAGCGCCGCCCTGCCTGCGAAGTCGCCCTTGCCCATGCGCACGAAGCGGTCGAGGCCGGCCTCCAGGGGCGTGTTCTCGCGCGTCAGGTCGCTGCCCCACATGCGGTAGGACTTCTCCATGCGAAGCGACTCCATCGCGCGCATGCCGGCCATGCCGATGCCGTGCTCCTCTCCCGCCGCGAAGATCGCCTCGAAGAGGTGGTTCGCGTACTCGATCGGGAAGTGCAGCTCCCAGCCGAGGCTGCCGACGAAGTTGACCCGCAGGAGGTAGACGTCCGTCGCGAAGCCGACCTCCGCCACCTTGCCCGTGAGCCAGGGGAAGGCCGCGTTGTCGAGCGGCGCGTCCGAGAGCTTCGCGAGCACCTCGCGCGAGCGGGGACCGGCGACGACGAAGCAGCCGCGCGCGGTCGTGACGTTCGAAAGCCGCACGGAGCCGTCGGCCGGCAGCCGCTTCTGCAGCAGGTCGGTGTCGTAGCGCTCGGCGGCGCCCGCGCTCACGACGTAGAAGCGGCCTTCGCCGAGCTTCGTGATCGTGAATTCCGAGCGGATGCCGCCGCGCTTCGTGAGCGCGTGCGCGAGCGCCATCCGGCCGGCCTTCGCCGGGACCTTGTTCGCGACCAGCGAGTCGAGCCAGGCCCCGGCGCCCGGGCCCTCGACGAGGTGCTTGGTGAAGGGCGTGAGGTCGATCACGCCGACGCGCTCGCGCAGGCGCCGGCACTCGTTGCCGACGTGGGCGAACCAGTTCGTGCGGCGAAAGCTCCAGTCGTCCTTCGGCGCGACGCCCTCCGGCGCGAACCAGTTCGCGCGCTCCCAGCCGTAGCGCTGGCCGAACACCGCGCCCATCCGCTTCAGCTTCTCGTAGACCGGGCTGGTCTTCGCGGGCCGCGCGTCCGGGCGCTCCTCGTCCGGGTAGTGGACCGTGAAGACGTTGCGGTAGGTCTCCTCGTTCTTCGTGACGACGTAGCGCTTGCCGGCGTACGCGCCGAAGCGGCGCGGGTCGAGCGCGAGCATGTCGATGCCGGGCTCTCCCTCGACGATCCACTCGGCGAGCTGCCAGCCTGCGCCGCCCGCCGCGGTGATGCCGAAGCTGTGGCCCTCGTTGAGCCAGAGGTTCCGGACGCCCCAGGCCGGCCCGATGAGCGCGCTGCCGTCCGGCGTGTACGAGATCGGGCCGTTGACGATGTCCTTGATGCCGCAGTTCGCGAGCGCGGGCACCCGCCGCTGCGCGCCCTCGATGTGCGGGATCAGCCGCTCGAGGTCGCCGTCGAAGAGGCTCTTGCCGAACCAGGGCGGCACGCCGTCGGCGAAGCGCGCCGGCGCTCCCGCCTCGTAGGGCCCGAGGATCCAGCCGAGCCGCTCCTCGCGGAGGTAATACGACTCATCGGGCTCGCGCAGCACCGCGAGCTCGCGCCCGCCCGCCTTGCGGTAGGCCGCGAGCTCCGGCGACTCCTCGTACACGATGTACTGGTGCTCGACCGGGATGGCCGGCACCTCGAGCCCGAACATCCGCCCGGTCTGG